>DATDEH010000063.1 GCA_036523395.1 Candidatus Limnocylindria bacterium
TCGGGGCGGTCGCCGCGATGAGGAGGCTGTCTTCGATCGATCGGTAGTGGCGATTGATCGCGTACAGCATCGCGACGAGGACCGGCAGGATCGCGATGACCATCCACGCACCGACCTGGAACTTGCTGATGCCGACGACGATCGCGACCACGCCGGTCGCGAGGGCGCCGGCCCCGTTGATCACCGTACCGATCTGCCAGCCGCGGCTTCGGTCGCGGAGCCATTTCCGGACCATGCCGCCCTGCGACAAGGTGAATGCGATGAAGACGCCCACCGTGTAGAGCGGGATCAGTCCGGTGACGCTCGCCTCGTACGCGACGATGAGGAACGAAGAAACCAGCGCGAGCGCGACGATGCCCGTGCTGAAGGCGAGACGATCGCCGCGCTGCGCGAACTGCCGAGGCATGAAGCGATCGACGGCCATGATCGAGGCGAGGCGCGGGAACCCGTTGAACGCCGTGTTCGCGGCGAGGATGAGGAGCAGCGCCGTCGAAAACTGGATGAGGTAGAAGTACCAGCTCGTGCCAACGAGCGAGCGCGCCAGGAGACTGAGAACGGTCTCGGTCTCACTCGCATCGGGCTGGATACCGATGGACGTCACGAGGAAGCTGATCGAAAGGAAGATCGTGCCGAAGAGCGAGCCCATGACGATGAGCACCATCTGGGCGTTGCGAGCCTCGGGCTTCTTGAACGCCTGAACGCCGTTGGCGACGGCCTCAGTTCCGGTCAGCGCGACGGAGCCCGAGGCGAAGGCGCGAAGCAGCAACAGGAGCATCAGCGGCTGTGTCCCGTCGGGCGGGAACGATTCGATCGGCGGGGGCGCCGCCGGCAGGTCACCGGTCAGCGCGCGCCAGAGACCTATCCCGATGAGCCCGAAGATCGCGAGCACGTACACGTAGGTCGGCGCCGCGAAGATGTTCCCGGCTTCGCGGATGCCGCGCAGGTTCCCGATCGTGAGCAGCACGACCAGGGCGACGGAGATCGTGACGCGCACTGGGTGGAGGTCGGGGAATGCGCTCGTGATCGCGGCAACTCCGGCCGCGACCGACACGGACACGGTGAGGAAGTAGTCGACCAGCAGCGCGCTCCCCGCGACGAGTCCCGGCACCACGCCGAGGTTCTCTTTCGCGACCACGTAGCTGCCGCCACCGCTGGGGTAGGCCTTGATGACCTGGACATACGAAAGGACCACGATCGCGAGGACCACCACGATCGCGACGGTGAGAGGCAGCGTGAGCGCGGCGACGGCGCCGATGCCGGCGAGCGCGAGGATCCGCATCGTCTCCTCGGTCGCGTAGGCGGACGAGGAGATGTTGTCGGAGGCGAAGATCGCGAGGCCGATCTTCTTGGAGACGCGCTCGGAATGCTCCTCCGCCGAGGCCAACCGGCGGCCGATGAGCACACGTCGCACGTTCGCCCAGGTGCGCGCGATGCGACCTTTCGATTCGAGCGCTTCTTCGGTCGCGACGAACCCGCCACGGGTGCGCTTGAACTCGGGCGGGCGGACGATGCGCACGACGCGATCCCCGGGCCGCTGCCCGCGCCGCTCTTCGCGGCGTTCGAGACCCCC
>DATDEH010000064.1 GCA_036523395.1 Candidatus Limnocylindria bacterium
CGAAGGCGCGGAAGTCGGCCTGGCCCTTGAGACTCAGCGTCTTGGTGATGGCCGCGGTGAGCGTGGTCTTGCCGTGGTCGATATGACCGATGGTGCCGACGTTCACGTGCGGCTTGGTGCGCTCGAATTTCTTTTTCGCCATTTTCTTATCGCAGCGGGACGAGCCCCCTGCAACCCCCCTTTGCCCTTCTACTTCGCCTTGGTGATCGCGTCCGCGAGGTTCTGCGGCAGGATCTCGTAGTGATCGAACTCCATCGATGACGTGCCGCGGCCCTGGGTCGCGGAACGCAGCGAGGTCGTGTACTCGAACATCGTCGCAAGCGGCACGTACGCGGTGATGACGCTCGCGTTGCCGCGCTCGGTCATACCGGCGACGTGGCCGCGGCGGCTGTTGAGGTCGCCGATGATGTCGCCCATGTACTCCTGCGGGACGACGACCTCGACCTTCATGATCGGCTCGACGATGACCGGGTTGCCCCGCTGGACGGCGTCCTTCAGGGCCATCGAGCCGGCGATCTTGAAGGCCATCTCGTTGGAGTCGACCTCGTGCTGCGAGCCGTCGATCACGGTGACCTTGAGGTCGACGACGGGGTAACCGGCGATGACGCCGTTCTCCATCGCTTCCTTGATGCCCGCCTGGATCGCCTTCGACCACTCCTTGCTCAGGCCCTGGCCCTTGACCTTCCAGTCGAACTCGAAGCCTGCGCCACGGTTCAGCGGCTCGAACTCGGCGATGACATGGCCCCACTGGCCCTTGCCACCGGACTGCCGGACGTAGCGGCCCTCGGCCTTCACCGGCTTGGTGATCGCCTCGCGGTAGGCGACCTGCGGCCGACCCACGTTGGCGGCGACTTTGAACTCGCGCCGCATGCGGTCGACGATGACCTCGAGGTGCAGCTCCCCCATCCCGGAGATGAGCGTCTGAGCCGACTCGGGGTCGGTATGCACGCGGAAGGTCGGGTCCTCCTCCGCCAGGCGCGCGAGCGCGAGCGACATCTTCTCCTCGTCGGCCTTCGTCTTGGGCTCGACGGCGATCTGGATGACCGGCTCGGGGAACTTGATCGTCTCGAGCACGATCGGCTTGTCCGGGTCGCAGAGGGTGTCGCCGGTGAAGGTCTGCTTGAGGCCGACGGCGGCGGCGATGTCTCCGGTCGCCACGAACTCCACGTCCTCGCGGTTGTTCGCGTGCATCAGGATGATCCGTCCGATGCGTTCCCGCCGGTCCTTGGTCGGGTTGTAAATGGTGTCGCCCGCCTCGAGCACGCCCGAGTAGACACGGAAGAAGGCGAGCTTCCCGACGAACGGGTCGCTCATGATCTTGAACGCGAGCGCGCTGAACGCTTCTTCATCGCGCGGCGCGCGGATCATCGGCTCGCCGGTCTTCGGGTCGACACCCTCCATCGGCGGGACGTCCAGCGGTGACGGCAGGTAGTCGACGATCGCGTCAAGCATCGGCTGCACGCCCTTGTTCCGCAGCGCGGCGCCGCAGAGCACCGGCACCAGCTTGTTCGCGATCGTGGCCGCGCGCAGCGCGGTGCGGAGCTCCTCGGGCGTGATGTGGTGCTCCTCGAGGTAGCGGTGCAGCAGCTTGTCGTCGGTCTCGACGACCTTCTCCACCATCGCCTCGTGTGCCGCCTTCGCTTCCTCGAGCATGTCGGCCGGGATCTCTTCGACGATCGGATCGGCCGGTGTGTCCTGCGGCCAGAGCATCGCCTTCATCTCGATGAGGTCGATGACGCCGCGGAACTTGTCCTCGCTGCCGATCGGCAGCTGGATCACGGCCGGGTTCGCGCCAAGGCGGTCGACGATCATGGCGACGCAGCGCTTGAAGTCCGCGCCCAGCCGATCCTGCTTGTTCACGAAGCAGATGCGCGGGACCTTGTACTTGTCGGCCTGGCGCCACACGGTCTCGGACTGGGGCTCGACTCCGGCGACACCGTCGAACACGACGACCGCCCCGTCGAGGACGCGCAGCGAGCGCTCCACCTCAACGGTGAAGTCCACGTGCCCGGGCGTGTCAATGATGTTGACGCGATGATCTTTCCAGAAACATGTCGTGGCGGCCGCGGTGATCGTGATGCCACGCTCCTGCTCCTGCGGCATCCAGTCCATGGTCGCGGCGCCGTCGTGGACCTCGCCGATCTTGTAGATCTTCTTGGTGTAGAACAGCACGCGCTCGGTGACGGTCGTCTTGCCCGCGTCGATATGCGCGATGATCCCGATGTTGCGATAGCGCTCCAGCGGGTATTCGCGCTTGACGTTCACGGCCTTAGTCGACTTCGTTTCGATCATTTCAGCTGCCGCTACCACTTGTAATGAGAGAAGGCCTTGTTGGCCTCGGCCATCTTGTGCGTCTCTTCTTTGCGACGGACGGCGCCGCCGGCGTTGTTCATCGCGTCCACCAGCTCGCCGGCGAGACGATCGGCCATCGACTTGCCCGGGCGCTTGCGCGCGGCCTGGATCAGCCAGCGCATCGCGAGCGAGGTGCGACGGTCCGCGCGGATCTCGACCGGGACCTGGTAGGTCGCGCCACCGACGCGCCGCGGCTTGACCTCGATGAGCGGCATCGCGTTCTTCAGCGCGAGCTCGAAGACCTCGATGCCCGGTTTGCGGGTCGTCGTCTCCGCCTGCGTGAGGGCGCCGTAGATGATCCCTTCGGCGGTCGTGCGCTTACCGCGCTGCATGAGGTTGTTGTTGAACTGCGCGAGCAGCACGTTGCCGTACTTGCGGTCGGGAATGGTCTTGCGCTCCTGCGGGCGAGCTCGTCGTGGCACTTAGGACGCCTTCCTCTTCTTGGGGTTGGGGTTCTTCGCGCCGTAGAGGCTGCGGCCGCGCTTGCGGTCCTTGACCCCCGCGGTGTCGAGCGTGCCGCGGACGATGTGGTACTTCACCGACGGAAGGTCCGGCACTGCGCCGCCCTCGATGAGGACGACGGAGTGCTCCTGAAGGTTGTGGCCGATCCCCGGGATGTAGGCCGTGACCTCCATCCCGTTGGTCAGGCGGACACGCGCGATCTTCCGCAGCGCCGAGTTCGGCTTCTTCGGGGTCATCGTCCGGACGACCGTGCACACACCGCGCTTCTGGGGCGCGCCACGACGCAGCTTGGTGTGGCGACCCTTGAGCGAGTTCCAGGTCGTGCGCAGGGCAGGCGTGTCTACCTTCTTCTTCTGCGCCTTTCGCCCGCGACGGACCAGCTGCGAGATCGTTGGCACGTGGACTCCTTCTGTTACGTCTCTGGTGGGCACGCGGACGCACCAAAGAGGACTCTTGACCGATGTGCGATTGGGCCCCCAACCGACCGAAGAGCCGACCCTCGCGGGTGCGGTCCTCAGGCGCAGCGCGGCCGCGGTCACAAAATCGCGAACGGGCCGATGCGCGAAATGACCGCCCTGTCACAGGCGGTCACCGTCTCGAAAGACAGCCGAAGGTGAAGTTTAGGGGGTTTCATTACGGTTGGTCAACCGCGGAGGGCCGCAGGAGTCGCTAGCCGGCGCGACCAACGTCCTGGCGACTGCCCAGCCGGGTCGCCTGGCGAGCAAACGACTCGCGATAGAAGGCGATGCTGCGTGTCCACGACTCGCACGCCGGCCGGTATCCGGGCGTGCTCTCGTCCTCGAGTGAGGCCCTGAGGAAGCCGTGGCCGAGCCCCGGATAGACGTGGAACGCGTGCTCGACGCCCGCCGCGGTCAGCGCGGCATCCAACTGCTTCACGTTGTCCATTCCCACTCCGGCATCCTGGTCGCCCCAGAGACCGAGGATCGGACCTTTCATCTTCGGAGCAAGGTCGATCGGCCGCGCGGACGTGCGCGCATCGGCCGGGAAGCCGTAGTAGCAGACCGAGGCGGCGATGTCCGTGCGGCCCGCGGTCAGCAGCAGGACGATCGTCCCGCCCATGCAGAAGCCGATCGTGCCGATCGCGTCCGTCGTGTCGTTGCGCACGCGCAGCCAGTCGAGGGCAGCGGACATGTCGTCGACGGTGCGCGAGAAGTCGAGTCGTTTCGCGCGCGCCATAGCCGCGTCACGCGTCGGTTCTTGGAGCGCGCCTTCGCGGAAGAAGAACTCGGGCGTGGCCGCGACAAAGCCCGCCTG
>DATDEH010000065.1 GCA_036523395.1 Candidatus Limnocylindria bacterium
CGCGTTCGGCCTCGTCGCGACGGACGAAACTCCGGCTGACGACCCGCTCGAGCAGCCGTTCCACTTCTCGAGCCATGTCCTGTTGTGGCGTGTCCTGCGCGATCTGGATCCCGCGCATGCGGACGAGGTCCAGGGTGCAACGCGGGCTGCATTCACCGAGTCCGGACGCTTCGCATACGCGGTGCGCGGCGCGCGTGGCGAGGGCGCGCGCCACTACCACGACGCGAACGACTTTCCGACGGTGTTCGCACCGGCCTGGGGCTTCTGCGACGCGGAGGATCCGGTCTGGCGGGCGACGATCGACTTCGCGTGGTCTCGGGAGAACGACGGCTACTTCGCCGGCGCGCTCGGCGGCCTTGGCTCGCTGCACACACGCCATCCCTGGCCGCTGGGTGATCTGCAGGAGATCGTCGTGGCGCGCGTGCTGGGCGACGCGGCACGCGAGCGCCGTGGCTGGGAGCGTCTGGAGCGCGTCGAGACGTGGGACGGCCTGTTGCCGGAGGCGTACGACGAAACGACGGGCGCCGTCGCGTCACGTCACCACTTCGCGTGGCCGGCGGCGCTGCGCGCGCTCCTGGCTCTCGACCCTATGCTCAAAGCACCGTGACCGTTGAGCCAACATCCGATCGAGTTCGTCGCGGCCTCGGGCTCCCGATCGAGACGCCGCGCCTCGTCATCCGCTCGTTCCAGATCGGCGACGCCGAACTGCTGCACGAGCGCGTGTTCGGCGACGAGGAGACGATGAAGTTCATCCCGCGTGGCGCTTCGCCGTCGGTCGAGCGCACGCGAGGCGCCGTCGAGCGTTTCATCCGTCACGAGCGCGAGCACGGTTTCGGTCTATGGGCCGTCGAGCTGCGCGCGACCGGCGAGTTCATCGGCGACTGCGGTCTCGTGTATGTCGAGGGCACGGGGCCAGAGGTCGAGGTCGCGTACCACTTCGCGAAAGAGTGGTGGGGCCGCGGCCTCGCGACCGAGGCGGCCAGCGCGTGTCTTGACTACGGCTTCCGCGAGCTGGGCCTGCGCGAGATCATCGCGATCTGCTTCCCGGAGCACGTCGCGTCGCGGCGCGTCATGGAGAAGGCGGGGATGCGCTACGTGGGTCCGGCCCGCTACTACGAGCTCGACCTGGCGAAGTACGTCGCGAATGACCGACGCTGAGTTCGACCGCGAGGTCCGCATCGCGATAGCGCACGCGATCAAGACCCGCGGCAAGGTCCCGACCATCGCCGCGATCGCGTCGGACATGAAGAAGGACCTCGCGGCCGTCGACGCCTCATTCGCGCGGATGATCGAGGGCCACGTCTTCATCCCGCGCCAGGACTCGCACGAGATCTTCACGTATAACCCGTTCTGCGCGGAGCCAACGGATTTCTTCGTCACCGCGGGCGGTCGGATCTGGTTCGGGATCTGCGCCTGGGACGCGCTCGGTATCCCGGCAGCACTCGGCGAGGACGGCGTCGTCGAGACGCACTGCGCCGACTGCAACGAGTCGCTCGTGGTCGTGGTCGACGCCAAAGGCGTCACGGAGGTGCAGACCTGGACCGTGATGCAGGTCGGCGTGCCGGCGCGCGATTTCTGGAAGGACATCTACTTCACCTGATCGACCATTCACCTCTTCCGGTCGGAGGAGCACGCCGAACGCTGGCGCGACAAAGCCAAGCCGCCTGCTTCGGCGATCCTCCCGATCGAGCAGGCGACCGCACTGGCGCACGAGTGGTACAAGGACAAGCTCGATCCGGACTGGCGGCGCTACACGAGCGATGAGGCTGAGGCGATCTTTGACGAGCTCGCTCTCGACCCGGAGTTCTGGCGGCTGAGCTGAGCGCATGACACGACGCCCTGTGATCACCGTGATCGGGAAGAGCGCGCGCAACCCCAGCGACCCTGTGCCCGCGCGCGCACTCCGCGCCGGGGAAGAGGTGGGGAAGCTGCTGGCGGAGCGCGGTGCGGTCGTCGTGACCGGTGGCCTCTCGGGTGTGATGGAGGCCGTGAGCCGCGGCGCAAAGAACGCCGGCGGGCTCGTGATAGGGATCCTGCCCGGCCTCGACAAGCGTGACGCGAACCCCTACGTCGACGTCGCGATCACCACGGGCATGGGCTGGATGCGCAACACGCTCGTCGTCCGGGCGGCCGACGCGGTGATCATGATCAGTGGGGGCATCGGCACGCTCAACGAGCTCACCGTCGCGTACGAGGACAAACCCACGGTGGTCCTCGAGGGTACCGGCGGATGGTCCGATCGCATCCGCGAGATCGCGTACCAGGGGAAGCATCTCGAAGAGGCGGGCATCAACGAGATCCGCTTCGCGAAGACGCCGGCCGAGGCGGTGGACATCGCGCTCTCGCTCGCGCCCGGCGGCGAGACCGGTAAGACGATCGAACGCGAGTTCCGGAGTTAGCGCGGGATGATCACGTTCGTCTGCGACATTTCGTCCCTCTCCTCGCAGCCCTGCGATGCCTCGCGGGGTGGAAGGGGCGAAGCCCCTGCGATAACTAGAGCGGCGGCGCGCCGATCGAGGGCAGCATCGCTTCGGCCCACGCCGCAGCCGCCAGTAGACGCTCGTCGTCGCCCGGTGCGCCCACGAGCTGGAGTCCGAGCGGCAGCCGGTGCGGTCCGAGACCGGTCGGGATCGTGATGGCGGGCGCGCCGACGAGCGACCAGCGGGTGCAGAAGCGCGGATCGCCGGTCGTCTCGGGCGTCGGCGCCTCGCCGATCGCGGGCGGCGTGAGGATCGCGTCGTAGTCGGACGCCCAGTCGAGGAAGACCGCGACGAGCCGGTCTCGCGCCGCGAGCGCCTCGGCGTACACGCGATGGTCGATGCGCGCACCTTCGGCGAGCTGCTCGCGCGCGTGCGCGCTCACGGTCTCGGGTCGGCGCGCGACCTTGGGGAGCACCGCCTGCCCGGCCTCGTAGAGCATCACCGTGCGCAGGATCCGCGGCGCGTCGTCGAGTCCCTCTGGTGGCTTCGGCCACTCGACGGGTCCGCCGACGAGCGCGAGCGCGTCGACGTCGGCCTGGAAGCGCTCGCGCATCTCGTCCGAGGCGCGCTCCCATTCACTCGTGCGCAGCGCAGCGAAGCGCGGCGTCCGCTCTCGATCGGCATGCGGTGCGCGCTCCGTCTCGCCGGCGAGGATCGCCGCGAAGAGCCCGGCGCTGCGAACGGTGCGCGCGAAGACACCGACGTGGTCAAGCGTGCGGGAGAATTCGAACACTCCCTCGGTCGGGATGCGGCCCACGGTGGGTTTGAATCCGACGACCCCACAGAACGCCGCCGGCCGGATGACCGATCCGTTCGTCTGCGAGCCGATCGCCGCCGGAACGACACCGGCCGCGACGGCAGCCGCCGATCCCATCGACGAACCGCCGGATGTGCGCGATGGGTCCCACGGATTGAGCGTGCGGCCCGGTGTCATGAACGCGAGCTCGGCGGTGACCGTCTTCCCGAGCACGATCGCGCCGGCGGCCTCGGCCGCGCGCACAGCGGGGCAGGTGTCCCGGGGAACGCGATCAGCGAAGAGCGCGCTCCCGTTCTCGGTCGGGATGCCGGCGGTGTCGAAGATGTCCTTCACGCCGATGGGGATTCCCTCGAGCCGGCTCGCCGCACCGGTGGAACGCCGCCGCTCGTCGGATGCGGCGGCCAACCGCTCCGCCCGCGCCGCGTCGAGCCAGGCGAAGGCGTGGATCTGCGGCTCGGTCTCGGCATAGCGGCGCACGGCGCGCTCGACGAGCGCCGTGCTGGTCAGCGCGCCGGCTTGGAGCGCCTCGGCGAGGCCGACGAGGTCTTCCGCGATGATCCGCATGTCGCACGCATGGTGACACGCGGCGCCCAACCCTTGGGAAGCTTCGGCATGACGCCACGGATCTTTCGGTAGCCCGCTTTTCGGAACATCGCTTCCGTGCCGATGAACGCGAAGTCGTCGTGCACACGCTTGGCGCTCGCACGTGGATAGCCCTCGACCGCCGCGGCGCCCCTGTCGCCGGCGTACTCGAGCGCGGCGCGCAGCATGGCGATCGCGACACCCTGGCCGCGGTATCCGCGGCGCACCGTGATGCACGGGATCACCCAAGCCTCGACGTCGTCGACCGGCGGCGTTGCCTTGGAGTGCGCGATGCGCGAGAAATCGGTGCGTGGGCCAAGGGAGAGGAAGCCGACCGGCTCTTTGCCCTCGTACGCGACGAGACCGGCCGAGTTCTTCCGTCGCCGCGCAAGCTTCGCGAGCGCCTCACGGCGTCTCGCCTCGGCGGTCCCGGGCCCGCCGAGGCTGATCCCGAGATCGCGCTGCTGCTTCGCGCTATACCGCGGGAACAGATCCCAGCAGGTCGCGCCCCACGTGCCGCGCGTCACCGTCTTCACGTCATCGACGCGGGCGGCCGAGAGCGGCCGGACCTTTAGCTCGCTGCCGCGAGTTGTCGCCATCTCTTCTTCGTCAGTCTGCGCACTCTGCTCTCCGCCTGCTCGCGCCACCTTGGAGACCCCAGGCCGAGATGGAGGAGCATCTCGACCATCCGGAGTGCGCGTTCGACGTCCGAGCGGCGCTCGAGCTCGCGCGCGAACGCCAGAGCGAGCTTCACGCGCAGATCGTTGTCGCCGTCGTAGTACGCGCTCTCGTAGCAGGCATACGCCGCGTCGAGCTCCCCGGTGCGTTCGAAGGATCGGGCGAGCGCATACGCCGCGGGCGCGTGATCTGGCGCGTGGCCGTTGCGCGCGGCGAGAACGGCGAGCGCGACTCGGTCAGCGACGCGGACGAGCGACACGATGTCCTTCGCGTTGTGCTCGAGGACCGGCGCGATGATCTTGGGATCGCGCTTGCGCAGGTAGTGGAAGTACGCGTCCGGGATGAGCGACCCGGGAATGTCATTGATGCGCCCCTCGTCGAACAATGACTCCTCGAGCTGTTTGAGCCCGGTCGATCCATAGCGGTCGCGCCAGAGGCGCCGCGCGGGATGGAGCAGGTCTAGGTGCGATTCGTCGACGGTGATCTCGCTGCGCA
>DATDEH010000066.1 GCA_036523395.1 Candidatus Limnocylindria bacterium
CGCGTCGGCGAACATCTCCGGCTTGGGGAACGGCTGCGTTGCCGTGACGAGCTGCGCGTAGAAGTCGTACGTCGCGGCCATCGCGACGTCGTCCGTCGACTTGAAGTACTTCTTCAGCGTGTCGATCCCGAACTGGCGCTCAGCCTTCATCTTCTTGATGCCCATCACGAGGGAGTCGACGTAGCGTTGGACGACGGCCTTGTTCGCGGTCATGAAAGCTCGCGTCACGACCACCGATGTGTTCGCCGACGGCAGTTTCTGCCCGGCGAGGTCGTAGAGCACGTGGAAGCCGGCCTTCTCCACAGCGAGCGAGTCGGGCGGCTGCGAGACGCCCGCGTCGATCGCGCCGGACAGCATCGCGGCGGTGCGCTGCGCCGCGGAGCCGACCGCGACGATCGTCACGTCCTTTTCCGGGTCGAGCCCCATCTTCTTGAGCGCTGCTCGCGTTGCGATGTCGGACGACGATCCGACCGACGACACGCCGACCTTCTTGCCTTTCAGGTCCGCGATCGACGTGATCTTCGCGGCGACCTCGAGAACGAACGGGTAGACACCGGCGAGCTGCGCGACGACGACGAGATCGGCGCCCTCGGCGTTCGCCGAGAGGACCTCGGAGCCACCGACCTGCGCGACCTGGACGTTGTTCGAGATGACCGCGGGTACGCCCTGCGCGCTCGCGATGTTCTGCAGATCGCCGATGTCGAGCGCGTTCTGCTCGAAGAGGCCGCCTTCCTTCGTGGACCACAGCGGCAGCTCGTCACCGATGATGTTGCTGTACGAGACGACGAGCTTGAACGGGGACGGTTTCGGTGTCGCGGTGGCGGCGACCGACGCCGCGACCGTCGGTGACGGCGAGGGAGCGACGGCACTTCCACCGCATGCCGCAGCGAGCACGACTGTCGCGATCGAAAGGGCGAGAGCGCGGCGCATGAAGCACCTCCCACACACTCGGAACGGTCGGGCGAATGGTAATACCATTCCACCAATGACCGAGCCCGGCGCCGGCGCGCCGTTCCTCGTCGACCCGTACCTGGCCTGGGTGCGCGACGAGGGCGTCCCGGTATACGAGGACTTCGGCTTCGATCTGCGCGGGCTCGAGCTCCGCCCGTGGGCGCGCATGGATGCGCGCGGCGCGTACGCGCACGCCCTCGGCCGGGGCGACTTCCTCAACATGTACGTCTGCGAGATCGCACCGGGAAAGCACACCGCACCGCAGCGGCATCTCTTCGAAGAGGTCGTCTACGTGCTCGACGGGCGCGGCAGCACCACGGTCGAGTTTCCCGGGCAGGCCACGCGCTCGTTCGAGTGGCACACCGGAAGCCTCTTCGCCCTGCCGCTCAACACGCGGTACCAGCATTTCAACGGGAGCGGCCGCGATGCGGCGAGATTCGTGTCGACCACGAACCTGCCGCTGGTGATGAACGTCTTCCGCAACGACGAGTTCATCTGGCGCAACCGCCACGACTTTCCGGAACGGCTCGGCGACCCGAGCCACTACCAGGGCGAGGGCACGCTCATACCGATGCGACCGGGGCGCCACATGTGGGAGACGAACTTCGTTCCCGACCTGCGGACGCTCGAGCTCAAGACGTGGAAGGAGCGCGGCGCCGGCGGGAGCAACATCATGTTCGTCCTCGCGGACGGGACGATGCACGCGCACATGTCGGAGATGCCGGTGGGCACGTACAAGAAAGGGCATCGGCACGGCGCCGAC
>DATDEH010000067.1 GCA_036523395.1 Candidatus Limnocylindria bacterium
GCGCGTCGGCGAGCGACAACGTCGTGAACTCGGTGTGCCGCCACCTGCCGAAGACGCGCGTGCCCGGCGGCAGATCCGCGTCGCCGCTCGCGTCGATCGTTCCCGACGCGCGGTAGCCGAACACGATGGGGTGATCCTGCGTCGGCGTCCCCGGCGTGAAGATGCGCAGCTCGGGATCCCAGGTCTTGTGCAGATATGGATTGCTCGCATCTCGCCCGATGTAGGTCATCTCGGTCCCCGGACTGATCACCGACAACGCGGTCCGGACGCGCACCATCCCGGGCGAGAGCGGGCCGAGCGGGTAGACGTGGCACTCGACCGCGCCGCTCGCGGTGATGCGGACAGTGCGACCTCCGATCTCCCCGCGTTCCGCGAGACGATCGGTCAGGCTCACGCGACGCCCACTTCGGCCAGGCTCACGCGAGACCCGCTTCGGACATCTTCGAGCGCACGTACGCGACCGATCGCGGAAGCACCGCATCGGCGTCGCCCGACAGCCCGGCGAGCTCGAACGACGCGTAGCCGCGGTACTTCAGGCGCCCGAGCGCGGCGAATACCGGTTCGAGGTCGAGATGGCCGCGGCCGGGTTCGTGACGCTGCGAATCCGCGAGATGGACATATGCGAGCCAGTCGCCCGCTGACTCGAGTGCCGCGCCCATGTCGGCCTCCTCGATGTTCATATGGAACACGTCGCCCATCACGAACACTGCGTTGCTGCCGATGCGCTCTCGCAGTCGAAGTGCGTCGGCGATCGTTACGCACACGTCGTTCTGGTACCGGTTGATCGGTTCGACGTACAGCTTCGCGCCGGCGCGCTCAGCACGGGAGGCGAGGCCTCTCATCCCCTCGACGAAGATCAGCTCGTCCGCGTCTCGTGACCGGCCGGTCGCGATGTTCGGCAGATTGCGCGTTCGTCCCCAGATCGGCACGACGACGCAGCCGGTCCCGAGCTCGCCGGCGAGCGCGACGAGACGCGCGAGGTCTTTGCGCGCAAGCCGGATCTGCTCGGCATCGGGGTCGATGAGCCAGCCGCGGTATCCGCCGCAGATCGCCGAGATCGGGATGTGCTCGCGCAGCGCGAGCTCGGCGTCGTCGAACGGCTGCTGCGAGAGCTCGATGGCCTCGAATCCGTAGCGGCGCGCGTTGTCGTACTTCTCGCGCAGCGTCGCACCGGGGAGGAGCCGGTCCTGGATGGACAGGCGGACCCGCTCGCGCTCCTTCACCCGACGCTCACCCACCTCTCCCGCGACGCGCTCTCGAGCGCCGCCGCTGCGAACCGCGCGTGACGCAGCCCATCTTCGAAGGTCGCGAGCGGGGCCGCGGGCTCTCGCTCATCTCCGGACAGCCGCGCATACACCGCGGCGAGAAGGTTGCGGCGCGCCTCATTCGGCCCCGCGGGCAGAGCCGCGAGCTCGCGCGCCGCGGGCGAGATCAGATCGTCGTCCCGACCGACGACGACGGCGTCACCAGCGCGCGAGCCCAGCCACAGCTCGTTCGGACGCTCGTGCCGCCAGGTCGCCGATCCGGTCGAGCCATCGAGCGACAGCTCCACATCGTTCCGATGCCCGGCCGCGGCCTGCGACAGCACGAGCGTGCCGCTCATGCCATCGGAGAAACGAAGCAACAGGCCAGCGTGATCCTCCGTGCCGCGCCCGTGCAGGCGACCCACCTGCGCCGCGACGGCCACGATCCGCTGGCCGCTCACGAGCTCGGCGAGATCGAGCCAGTGCACACCGATGTCGGCGATCGCGCGCGACGCACCACCGCGCGCCTCTTCGACCCTCCAGTTCGCGTCGGTCGCGAGCAGGAGCCAGTCCTGAAGGAACGATCCGCGCGCCGAGTGCAGCAGACCGAGGAACACGACGCGCGCCGCAAGCTCGACGACCAGTGGATGGAACCGGTAGTTGTACGCGAGCACGGCCACCCGGCCGGTCTTGCGCGCCGTGGCGACGAGCTCCTCGGCGCCGCGCACGTCGACGGCGAGTGGCTTCTCGCAGACGACGTCCTTTCCCGCTCGTAGCGCGCGGCCGGCAAGCGCGACGTGCAGGTCGTTCGCCGCACAGACGTGCACCACGTCGACCGTTGGATCTTCGAGCGCGCGCGGATCCTCCATCACGCGACGCGCGCTCAGCGGACCGGTGAACGCGATGCCGAGCTCCTCGAGCGCTTCCGCGTGCTTGACGCCGGCGTAGCCCGAGCCGACGACCAGTGCGTGGTGATCCCTCTCCACGACGTCATTGTGACCGCGGCCCCAGAATCGGGACGTGGCCGAGTTCATCCCATTCCGCGGATTCCGCTATGACACGTCCGTCGCTGGAGCGCTCTCCGGCCTGATCTGTCCGCCGTATGACGTCATCGATGAGAGGGAGCGCGAGCGCTTGTACGCGCGTAGCCCGCACAACTTCGTGCGCATCGAGTTCCCCAAAGACGGTCCGGAGAACAAGTACGCGCGCGCCGCGAAAGACCTAGCCGACTGGATCGCCGAGCAGCGGCTACGCCGCGAGGAGCATGCATCCTTCTATCTGGACCAGCACGAGTTCGAGGTCGCGGGTCGGCGTCTCGTGCGGCGCGGGATCTTCGGGGCGCTGCGGCTCTATCCCCAGAGCGAAGGCGTCGTGCTGCCCCACGAGCTGACTTTTCCCAAGGCGAAGGCCGACCGCCTCGAGCTGCTCAGGGCGACACGCGCGAACACGAGCCCGGTGTTCGGCATGTTCGCCGACGACGACGGGCTCATGCGCTCGCTCGGCGAGGCCACCGGAGCGCCCGCGGGCGAGGCGACCGTCGGCCCTGAACATCACCGGCTCGAGCGCATCGAAGATGATGCGACCGTCGAGCGCATCTCGGCGACGCTGCGAGACAAGCGCGTGTACATCGCGGACGGGCATCACCGGTACGAGACCGCGCTCAACTA
>DATDEH010000068.1 GCA_036523395.1 Candidatus Limnocylindria bacterium
TGCGCGAGGAGGAGCGCATCGCACGCTCCCCTGCCGACGATCTCGAGTCCGAGATCGTCGATTGCGATGCGCTGCTCGAACACAGAGAACGGCAATGCGGTGGCGGCGCGGGCACCGAGGGACCCCGCGCGCGAGGGGTCCCCGTCCCGAAGGGACGGGATTTCGCGCGTAGAGAGGGTTTCGGTGCCCGCGGCGCCACCAACATCGACGCCCAACTCCCCATGTCGACGACGATCGCGTTCGACGATCGCCGCGAGTCTCGCTCGAAGATCGTTCATGCCAAAGAGAGCAGATGCGCGACGGACTCACGCACGTCGGGGCCGAGCGCGTGCGCCGGACCGACACAGGACGGACAACCGCTCCCGCAACCGCATGACTCGAGGTGTTCGCGCGCGCGCTGCATCAGTGGTTGGTAGGAGCGGAAGAGGCGCTCCGAGAACCCGATGCCACCGGGCGTCATGTCGAAGAGGTAGATCGTCGGTCGCTCGGTGTGCGGCGAGCGGACTTCGACCGCGAGTCCGAGATCGTGTGGATCGCACATGAGGAAGAGCGGCGCTAGGCCGTGGAGGAGATTCCCGAGACCCGCGAGTGCGACCTCTATCCGCTCCCTCGGCCATCCCGCGACGACGCGCTCGGGCAGCGAGCACCAGAACGATGTCGTCTGCAGCTCCTGCTCCGGAAGATGGATCTTGCCCCAGCCGACGTTCTCGTGCGTATACATCGTGAGCTTCTTGTAGATCGAGGTGAGCGTGCTCACGAGGACCTCACCGTGCGCGAGGTCGAAGCCGCGCGCAGCCGCATGCCGGTCGAATTCGTCAATGACGCGGATGCGCACGGCGAGCTCCGCCTGCGTGTAGTAGTCGACCTTGACCTCGCGCACGTAGGCCTTCGCGTTGTCCCAGTCCAGCCGCTCGACCTGGAGCTGCTTCGACTCGTGGAGATAGATCGCCTGCTCGTGCAGCAGCACCTGCGCGGCGAACCGGTCGATCTCGCCGATCACCCGCGCCTTGCCGTCGTGATACTCGGATCCGACCGTGCGCGGTGCCGGTCCGGTGGTGTCGACG
Organism: Candidatus Limnocylindria bacterium; assembly: GCA_036523395.1. Lineage (NCBI taxonomy): Bacteria > Bacillati > Chloroflexota > Candidatus Limnocylindria > Candidatus Limnocylindria bacterium. The sequence continues at coordinate 1,065 of DATDEH010000068.1, forward strand.
ATGACCACGTTGTCGTTCGTCGCCGTGCGTAGCGATGTCGTCTCGGCCGGAAAAGCCTGATCCGACCAGTGGTACTTGCCGCCCGATTCGTGGAGCACGCCCTGCTCGTCGAGGTACGCGAGCACGCCGGGCGTGTCCTCCGTTCCGAACCGCTCACGGGTCTCGAATGGGATCTCGAACGCGGCGCACTTCAGGTGGTGCACCAGCACGTGCAGGTTGTCGGGATTGACCAGGCCCGCTTCGGGCGAGCGGTCGAGCACGTACTCGGGGTGCTGCACGATGTACTGATCGGTCGGGGATGACGTGGCGACGAGGAACGCCGCCGACAGATCCTCGCGCCTGCCGGCGCGGCCCATCTGCTGCCATGTGGATGCCACCGTGCCCGGATATCCAAGGAGCACGGCCGCCTGGAGCGCGCCGATGTCGATGCCGAGCTCGAGCGCGTTCGTCGAGACCACGCCGCGGACTGACCCGTCGCGCAGGCCGCGCTCGATCGCGCGCCGCTCGGATGGCAGATAGCCACCGCGATAGCCGCGGATGAGATTCGACGGCCACTGCGGCTGCGGGAAGCGCGAGCGAAGATAGGTGAGCAGCAGCTCGGTCTGGACGCGCGAGCGCGCGAACGCGATCGTCTGCACGCCAGACGCGAGCAGCGTCGCGGCGATGTCGCGACCAACGAGGAGCGCGCTCTTGCG
>DATDEH010000069.1 GCA_036523395.1 Candidatus Limnocylindria bacterium
CTCCGGCTTCTGTATTTCGCGCATGTGCTCCGCGAGCTCGCCGCTGTCGCGCGCGACGAGCCCGGCGCCGTGATAGACCTCGAAGCCGCGCGCCTCGGAGAAGATGCAGGGCAGACCGGCCCAGATCGCCTGCGCCGCGACGGCACTCTGGAAGACGTCCTCGTAGTAGAGGACGACGCAGTCCGCGGCCGCGACGTACTGGCCCATCGTCTCGTAGTCGGTGTTGACGACCACGTTCGTGAAGCCGCGCTCCTTCACGTAGTCCAGCACCTCGTCGAAGTACTCGGGCTCGTTACCGGAGCGCGTGCCCGAGAGCACGACGACGCTGTCGCGCGGCGCGGCCGCGATCACCTGCGTGAAACGCTTGCGCTTGAAGAAGAAGCCTGGCGACACGAAGACGAACTTGTCGACGGGAAGGCCGAGGCGCCCGCGCAGCGCGCGCTTCTCCGCGTCATCGTTCGGCAGTGTCGTGTCCTCGAGCGGGACCAGCACGAGCGGGAAGCGCTCGAGCTTGAGCGCATCGTCGCTCAGAAGCGTGACCCAGCGCTGCGATCGTTCGGAATGCGTCGCGAGGTGCTTCGGGATCGCGCCCATTAACGCGAGGACCGCCCGATACCGAAGGAACCAGTTCGCGATGCGCAGCGTCACCCATCCCGCGCGGATGAACTCGAGCACCTTGCCGTACCGAGGCCGGTAATGGAGCGCGCTCGAGATCAGCCGGAAGTGGTGGAACTTCTCGGGCTCGATCTCGTGCATGGAGAGCACGACCGGGATCTTCCGTCGCCAGAACGAGACCAGCGCCCGAACGAATGGCACGTCCGAGAAGATGCCGTGCTCGTGCTCGACGATCACGGCCTCGGTGTCGCTCGTGATGTGGCGGACCTTCGCGGCGAGGTCGCGCTTGTCGAGGTGCTTCACGCCCACGAACGTCACCTCATGCCCGGCGCTCCGGAGGCCTTCGGTCAGCGAGAGCGCGTAGTGGTGGATGCCGCAGCGCTGGTCGCTCGAGAGCACGACCACCTTCCGCGTGCGGCGCTCGGGCAGGTCCCAGCCCGCGAGCGCAAGCGCGTCGCGCAGCCGCTCGGCCACGCGCTCTGGTGTGAACTCCGCGAGGCGCGTGCGTCCCCTGACGACGAGGTCGCGGCGCAGCTCGCGGTCGCCGACGACGCGCTCGAGCGCCGCAGCGACGACGTCGGGTGTCTTGTCCTGCAACAACACGCCGGCGTCCCCGAGCGTGTCGGGGATCGCGCCGGCCGAGTGCGCGACGATCGGCAGGTCGCTGCGCATCGCCTCGAGGAGCGGAACGCAGAAGCCCTCGTGCTCCGAGAGCGTGAGGAGTGCGGTCGCGCCGCGGTAATACGCGACGAGCGACTCGATCGGGACACTGCCGGTGAACGTGACCGCGTCTTTGAGTCCGAGGCGAGCGACATCGGCGCGCAGGCGCTCGATGTACTGCTCAGACATGGCGGTCGATCCGACGAGATACAGGCGCGCGCCGCGGTCGCGCTCGCGGTAGCGCGCGAACGCCGCGACGACGTCGTGGATGCCCTTGTGCGGGAGGAGCTGCCCGACGGTCACGATCGACGTGCGCTCCTCGGCGAGCGTGCGCATCACCGCGGGGTCGGCTTCGACGTCGAACGCGGACCAGTCGACGATGATCGGCACGACCGCGGTGCGCGCGTAGCCAAGCTCCTCGAGCTCGCGTCGATTGAACTCGCTGTCGGCGATGCCAAGCTCGGCCTGCGCCGCGAGATCCTTGAGCTGGCGGCGTCCGATCTCGGAGTACTTCTCGGCGTTCGGGTTGAAGCCGCTGAAATACCGCGCCGGCGTGATGTTGTGATAGACGACGGCTTTCCGACCCGGCAGCTTGGCGACCTCGTCGATCGCGTCGTTCCCCATCGACACGTGGATCAACGTCAATCCGGCGGTGGCCCGTTTCGGGCGCAGGTCGCGCCACGAGCGCGCGAACGCGCGCACCTCGGGCTTCGCTTCGTCCACGAAGATCTCCGACTGGGCACCGCGCGACCAGAACAGCCGCTGAAGCTCGAACGCGTCGTTGCCGATCGCGTCGCCGTAGGCGAGCGTCGGCACGAACTGGTCGGCGAGGCGGAGCCGCTCGCTCACGCCGCGATTGTCGCCTGTTTGAGGCAGGTCGGGCTCGCGCTACTCTGTCGCCGGGATTCGGGGGAGGGCGGTCGATTTGGCGCGCATGTCCGGCTGGACACGCCCGGCGATCATCGCCGTAGCGCTCTTTGCGTTGACGCTCGCGACGCGCGCGCCGTTCGGCTCGACGCAGCTGTGGGCGTGGGACTCCGTGCTCTACGCGCGGGCGCTCGAGAACGGTTTCCATGTCGACTACGTGACGGCAAGCCAGCGCCCCCACCCGCCCGGCTACATCTTCTACGTCGCGACCACGTCCGTCGCCCGTCAGTTCACGAGCGACAGCAACAGCGCCCTCGTGCTCGTCTCGATGGTCGCGACAGCGCTCGCTGCCAGCGCCCTGTTCCTGTTCGCCCGTCGGTTCGCATCGGAACGATCCTCGGTACTGATCGCGCTGGGCTTCGCGCTCAATCCCCTGGTCTGGCTCTACGGCGAAGTCGCCTACCCCTACGCGCTGCTTGGCCTCCTCTCGATCGTGCTCGCCGCGTGGTTCGCCTACGCCCGCGGACGCGGCACAGCCGCGGCGCTGATCGCGAGCGCTGCCTTCGGCGCGATCGCCGGATTCCGCCAAGACCTCCTCCTGATCTTCCCTGCAGCCTGGTCCTGGTCGGTGTCGCCGCTCGACTGGCGCGGTCGCGCGGCCGCCGCCGGAGCGTTAGCGCTGGGGTGCCTCACCTGGCTGGTCCCGACCGCCGCGCTCTCCGACGGGTTGCCGGCATACATCGACGCCGTCGCCCGGCAGACCGACTTCGTCCGGGCGACGCACTCGGTGCTGTCACAGGGACTGCCCGCGCTCGGGACCAACATCTCGACGACGCTGTACGCGCTCGTATGGGGCTTGGGCCTGTTCGCGCTCCCCGTCAGCGCGCTCGCTCTCGTGAACACGTACCGCGCGATCGAGGAGCGCCGAACGAGCTTCGGCCAAGCACAGACCCTGCTCACCCTCTGGATCGCGTCGGGGATCGCGCTCTACGTCGTGCTGCACATCGGCGAGTGGGGCTACGTCCTCTCGATCCTTCCGGCCCTCTACGTGATCGCCGCGGTCGCCATCGACCGATTGACGGCGGTGATGCCACACGGCGCGCGCCGCCTGGCGCTCACCGCGAGCGTCATCGCGCCTGCTTTGGTGTTCACGACCAGCTCAGCGCCGTTCTCCGCGGCGGCCATCGCACAACACGACGGGGAGCTCGCCTCGCGGGTGAAGTACGTCCGCGAGCACTACTCACCAAGCACGACGCTGCTCATCGCTCGCGAGGACTTCCTGCTCGTGCGTTACTACCTGCCGGAGTACCACACCTGGTTCCACGACCGCGATCCATATCGCACAACGCTCCGACGCAAGCGTGCGCCAAATGTCAACGCGATCGTCGTTCTGACGCCGGGACTGCGGACCACCTCGGCTGAGGCGCTGCGCGTCAAGTGCGCGAAGGATGTCGAGCTCGTGTATCTCGCGATCGAGCCAGGCGCCGTGGTCGAGCTGCACAACGACGACTACACCGTCGCCGAGCTGCCGGGGCAGCGCTAGAGGCCGAGCACCTCGCGGGTGCGCTGCGCGACCTTCTCGGTGTCGAAGTCGGCGACGCGCTTCCGTCCCGCGGTGGTCAGTTTGGTGCGGAGCGCGGCGTCTTCGCTCACGAGCGCGGCCGCTTCCGCGGCCTGCGCGAGATCGCGCTCGTGAAGCAGGACGCCCGCACCGCCGACAGTCTCGCCGATAGCCGCGGCGTCGTACGCGACGACCGGCAGATCGAACTTCATCGCCTCGAGGAGCGGAACGCCGAATCCCTCGTGCTCGGACAGGGAGACGAACGTGTCGGCCTCGCGGTAATAGGCGAAGAGCTCCGCGTTGCTCACGCTCCCGGTGAAGGTCACGGCGGTATCGAGACCGAGCGCGCGCTGGAGCTCGCGAAGACGCGCGTAGTACTCGCGGTGGTCCCGGTACGAGCCGACGAGCAGCAGCTGCGCCTCGGGGTCGATGACCGCGCGGTAGTACGCGAACATCCGCAGCAGGTCGTCGTGCCGTTTGTTCGGCGAGATCCGTCCGACGAACAGGAGCTTGCGCCCGAAGACGCTCCAGCGCGCGAGGACCGCCGGGTCCGGCGGCGTGTCGTACAGCTTCCAGTCGATGAGGATCGGCACGTGCGCCGTCTTGCGGAAGCCCATGTCGTCGAGGTCCTGACGGTTGAAGGCGGACACGCCGATCCCGAGATCGATGGCCGGCGCGATCTGCTCGAGCTGCCGCAGACCGAGGCGCGCGAAGGCGGCAGCGTGGTCGTTGATGCCGCTGAAGAACTCCGGCGGCGTGATGTTGTGGTACACCAGCACGCGCCGCGCTGGGATCTTCATGAGCTGGTCGAAGACCTCGTTCCCCATCGAGAAGTGCAGGATGAGCGTGTCCTCGGGCCGCACCGAACGGAACAGCCGGCGATACGAGAGGGCCTCGCTTTCCATGCCGGGCTTGATGTCCACGGCGTACGCGTCGGACTCGTAGCCCCAGGAGCGCAGGCGATCGCGCAGTGCGAAGACGTGGTTGCTCATCGCATCGCCGGGCGCGAGCGTCGGATGGAACTGATGGACCGCGGTCATGCGGGCGCGCGACCGATGACCGCGTAGTCGCGGTCGCCGAAGAGCGTCTCGTTCAGCAGCTTGACGTTCTCACGGACGGTAGGGTCGCTGACTTTGTCCGAGAGACGCTTCTCGCTCGGTTCGAAGGTGCGGACGTCGACGTCGACGAAGCCCTCGACCTCGAGGTAGAAACGGAAGAGCTCCGGCGGGATCGGGCGCACGTGAGAGGGATCGAGCCAGAACGAATGCGCGCCCACGGTGAGCGTCGCGACGTTCGGCGTGATGAGCACGAGCGGAGCGCCCGGCGACAGGACGCGGTGCGCCTCGCGCAGGATCCAGACGAGCTCGCCGGGAAGTACGTGCTCCGCGATGTGACGGGCGTAGAGGCCATCGATCGCGCGGTCCGGCAGAGAGCGGAGATGTCCGAGCGCGTCGCCATGGACGCACTCCAGTCCGCGCTCCGCGCACTGCTCGACCATGCGCGGATCGAGGTCGACGCCGTATGCGCCGACCCCCTTCTCCTTCATCAGCCCGAGGAAGATCCCGCGGCCGCACCCCAGGTCGAGGACGCGCTTCCGTCCTGCGAAGAGATCGGCGAACGCCTCCGACTGCCGGCGGATGACCGGCTCGTCGCCGCCGAAGCGCGCCTGGAAGTAGACGGAGTGGACGTTCTCGGCGACGAAGTCCTCGTGCCACTGCTCGAGCTTCCGTAGCCGCTTCTCGAGACCCGGCGTGGGCCGGTCGCGCAGGTCGAACAGCGCGCGCGCGACGAGCTGGTTGACTCGCTCCTGACGCTCGGTGATCGCTGCGAGCCACCAGCGGAGGAGTCCGATGAGCGTGCGCCGCGCGATGGTGATGAGCGGGCCGACGTAGCGCTTGCGGCTCTTCGGGTCGTACGTGACGTCCTCGTCGAGGACCTCGGGGAGCGCCTGGAAGGGGTCCTTGAGCTCCTCGCTGAAGATCGGCCGCCCGCCTGGCAGCGGCAGCGTGAGCGCGGCGTCGAGATCCGGGCCGTACGCTCCGCTCTCGCGCTTCTTGCGCACGCGCGCGCGGACCTCGGCGAGGATCGCGTCGAGATCGACTGGTGGCTGTGTCGTCACAGCGGGCGCACCGCCTCATCGAGATCTCGCCTATCGATGACGCGTTCGACCAGGTAGCCGTGGCCGCGAATGCCCCGTGGACGCGACTCCGCGAGCGTGAGCCTGCGGAAGTTCACGCGCAGCGTACCGACCCGCAAGCGCAGCCATGGCTCACGACCCACCAGCGGCCTCACGTCAAGGTTGGCAGGCGCCGGATCTTTGCTGAGGCCGTCGAGGACTTTTCGTGCGCGGATCCGCTGCGGCCGGGAGAGTCGTTCGATGTCGCGCGCGCCGCGCTTCGAAAATTGGACGTTGTCCGTCAACGGCGCCTTGCGACCGCACGACGCGGCCGTTCGGCTGCCGGCTTCTTGGCCGCCGACTTCCGCGCGATGCGGGCGAAGAGCTCATCCATGCTGATCGTCTCGCCACGCCGGAACTCCCCCTCGGCCTGTCGCATACCCTCGACGAACACGGGCGCGTTGGCGAGTATCCAGTCCTCAAGCGCATCGAAGTCGATGGGGACGACGGCCGCGACGGGCCGGCCGCTCCGAGTAATGATCGCCGGCCGCTTTGACCGCTCGACATCGTCGATGACTTTGCTGGTGTTCCGAGCCAGCTCGCGCACGTTCACCGCAGCCATCGCGTACCTCCCCTGTCATGCGTTTGACAGACATTCTACTCCCCGAACTCCCAGCGGTGCGGGAGGCGCGCGAACCCGGCCTCGCGCGAAGAGCCGACCACGCGGAAGTTCAAAGCCTTCTGGTGATAGTCGTAGTGCCGGTCGGCGCGGTCCGTCGCCGCGACGTCGACGTCGTACGCGCCGGGCAAGAGCGCGAGCGAGTCCATCGCGAAACGCACGACGCCCTCCGCGCGCAGGGGCACTACGACGTCGTCGAGCATCGTGTTCGTGCCGTAGATGCCCGTGCCGTCGTCGCGGTAGACGTAAACACCGAACACGGCGTCGGACAGCCCGGACTTGTTGCGGTAGCGGATCTCGAACGACGCGGGGTCGCCGATCTCGAGGAGCGTCTTCAACGCGCCGCCCTTGTCGATGACCTTCGTGGAGACGATCTCGATCTCGCCAGAGCCGGAACGACCACCGACCTCGCCGCGCAGCGCACGCTCGCGCAGCTCGCGCTCGCCGACCTCGAGGTGGTACGCCGTCGCGACATCGCGCACGGTGCCGCTCGCCGCGACGCGCCCCTGGTCGAGCCAGATCGCGCGATCGCAGAGACGCTGGATCAGACCGATGTCGTGCGACACCAGCACGATCGTCTTCCCCGCTCCGCGGAACTCGGCGATCTTCGCGTAGCACTTGTGCTGGAAGTACTCGTCGCCGACGGCGAGCACCTCGTCGACGAGCAGCACGTCGGGGTCCACATGCACCGCGACCGAAAAGCCGAGGCGCGCCGCCATGCCGCTCGAGTACGTCTTGATCGGCGCGTCGAAGAAGCGGCCGAGCTGCGCGAAGGCTTCGATCTTCGGCATCGCGGCCTCGGTCTCCTTACGCGACAGACCGAGGAGCGAGCCGTTCAGGTACGCGTTCTCGCGCCCGGTGAAGTCGGGGTGGAAACCGGCGCCGAGCTCGAGCAGCGCGGAGACGCGGCCCGCGACATCGATCGTGCCGGAGGTCGGCTTCGCGGTGCCCGCGATGAGCTTGAGGAGCGTCGACTTCCCTGATCCATTCGCGCCAACGACGCCGAAGCACTGGCCGCGCTCTACTGAGAAGCTGACATCTTTGAGCGCCTGGACGACCTCGGCCGGCGGGATCTGTCGGAGGACGAGCTCCTTGAGCGTGGGGGCGCGGCCGGTCCGAAGTCGGTAGCGCTTGTCGAGATGTTCGGCGTGGATCGCGACCATGCCCGGCATGGCGGCATGCTAGGGAGTCGCGGCTTCAGGAGCCCGAGAGATGGGCGCGCGAGCGGATCCGAGCGAACAGCCACGCGAACGCGACCACGAGAAGGACCAAGAACACCGGCGGCCACGCGACGAGCGCTTCGACGATCCCGACCGGGACGACGAAGCATGCGACGAGCACAGCAAAGAAGCGATAGCGCTGCGCGAGAGCCAGCGCACCCAGCGTGGTGAGGATCACGCCGGCGATCGCGATATTCGGGGCCGGCCGCGAGACGAACAGCACGAAGAATGCGACGAGCAGCAGGAAGAGGCCGAGGAGCAGCGAGATGACCCCGAAGTCGCGCAGCCTCTCCGATCGCTGCGACCCGTCCAGAGCCGGCCGAGCAACGTGGACCTTCGTGTCGCTGACCTGCGCCCTCGGCTTCGCAAGAGTCGCGACCAGTCGCGCTCGCCAGAAGCCTGCGACCGCGACGCCGGCCAACCCCCCGAGCATCAGGATCGGGGCGAACGGGCTAGCTGCTCCGGGCGCCGCCTGCGTGTACCAAACGCCGAGCATCATCACGGCGAAGCTCACTCTGATGACCGTATCGAGCTTGTCGGGAGTCACGGCTGGGCGACGGGCCCGCTCACGAGACCGGGATGTTAGCGGGCGAAGCCCTCGTAGATCATCGCGCCGTCGCCGCCCTGGAAGTTGAGCTCCACGACGATTCCGGTTGCAGTCCCACCGACAGCGTCGACGACGACGGCGTACTGCGTCTCGTTCGCGAGGCCGAGCACGTCACGCGGGTCGATGCGGATGGACTGCCTCGGCGTGATCGAAACGTCCTGTGACGCCGCGAGCGAGCCGTCGGCGAACTTGTACCAGGAGAGGTGCAGGCTCGTCGCGGTGACGCTCTGCAGCACCAGCGGCGTGGTCCAACCGTCGGAGCCGCCCAGGCGGCGCGTGACGTTCGGGAGGAACAGGCGCGTCGCAGCCTGCGTGCGCGCGGAATAGCCGGCCGCAGTCGTGTCGCCGATGACGTTCACAACGGCCGCGATCTGCCCGCCGGTGCCGCCGCTCGCCACGAACGAGTACTCGCCGTTCGCGAGGCAGCCCGCCGCGGCGGCCGCGCCGCAGAGCGGGAGCGTCGTGTTGCCGTTGGTGAAGCGCGGATCGAACACCCACGCCGCGCCGGCCGCGACGGAAGGTCCGCTGAACGCCGTCGTCCCGCTGCCACCCAGAGGCGTGAACGTGATCGATGGCGTGACGGTCGCCGTGCCGGTGTTCTGCACGACGATCGTCGACAGACCTTGCCCGACGCCAGCGACGTTCTTCACCGCGTACGGACCGTAGATCGTGTCGGCGCCGCCCACGATGCCGTTCGCCGAGTACATGACCGGCGCGGCGACCGTTGGCGCGTCGAGGTGCGTGTTCACGATGACGCTGAGCGGCTGGCTCGCCGTGACCGTGACCGAGTACTGCGTCTGGTCGAACAGTCCCGGCTCTGAATTCGGGTCGATGAACTGCGAGCGTCCAGGGTCGATGTCGCGCGTGATGCGCGCGGTCCGTGTCCCGTCGAACGAGATGAAGTTCGCTTCGGCGGTCGTCGGAGCGCCACCGACGTTCTGGATGATGATCGGCGTCACGAAGCCGAAGAAACGGCGCACGATGTTCGGCAGCGAGACCTTCGTCGCGCCCGAGGAAGCGCCGACGTACGAGCCGGCCTCGGCGCGAGCGCCGGAGCCCTGGTGCTCGTTCACCACGGCGACGATGTCGGTCATGTAGCTCTTCACGACGACGGCGTACTGCGCGTCGTTCGAGAGATCCGCGTCGTTGTTGGGAACGTCGGCGAACGACTGGCCCGGCCGGAGCGCACAGATGTCGCGGCGCGCGACGAGAACGCCGCTGGAGAAGCTGTAGAAGTCCACCTGCAACGACGTGATCGCGAAGCGGTTCGTGTTCTGCACGATGAACGGCGTGTACCAGCCCGACGGGCCGCCGAGCGTCTTCGTGATGTTCGGCAGGTAGACGGTCGTGTTCGGCTGCTCCGGCCGCGCGCATGTCGCGGTCCCGGGCGTGAGCTCCCAGCTCAGGCGCGTGTTGTTCGCGTCGATCTGGACGTTGTGCGCCTCGAAGCGCTGGTAGCCCTCTTTGTTGTAGTAGACGACCCAGAACGTCGGACCGGGAACGAAGCCGTCGATCTTGTAATACCCATTGGCGTCGGTCGCCGTGGTGCAGAGGACCGGCGGCCCGAGGGTCACGCAGACGTTGGCCAGCGGAGCACCGGTCGTCTTCGAGGTGATGAAGCCGTCCAGGTAGGCAGAGGCGGCCGCGGCCGGGCGAGCGCCGCCCGACAGGGCAGCGACGACGAAGGCGGCAACGAACAGGAGCCTCAGGAAGCCTCTCCGGGGAGCATGCATTGGGCTAAACGGGGGTAAACGGCGCTAGTGACGGCGCAGTCGCCGCTCTGCGACCGTAGCGACCTGGGCCGCCAGAACGCCGAGCAGGAGGCCTCCCAGGACGTCACTGGGCCAGTGGTCGGCCAGGTACACACGCGTGACCATCATGAACGCGACCGCAGCGACCGCAAGCCATGTCGGGACCCGGGCGACGCCGACGAGGAAGGCGGTCCGGGCGACGTGGCCGCTCGGAAAAGCGCCGGCGAAGGCGACGTGCGCGAACGGCACCAGCTCGACGGTCCGCGACAGCTCCTTAGGTGGGATGGGCTGGGGCAGGACCGTCTTGAGGGCGATCTCGACCGCGGCGACCGCCACGATCACTAGCGGTACCCAGGCGTCGCGCTGGCCGCGCCGAAGTCGGGCGACCGCGAGCCCGAGCGCGATGCCACCGGCGACCTCCGCCTGCCCGACGATGCCGACAACGGATGCGAAGAGATCGAGCCACGGCGCGTGCACCGACTGGACGAGATCGACGACGGTGCGGTCGACCTGACGCAGTGCGCCGACCGCGACGAGGATGCAGAGAACAACGAGGGTCGTTGCGAGCAGTGCGATGCGGCTCAGAGGTAGCTCTCGAAGTCGTCCTTGGTGCGACGGAAGTACGCGAAGCCCGCGACGAACAGGACGAGCGCGACCGCGGCGGAGTACCCGAGCGTCGCCCAGTCCGGCGGTAGACCGTCGAGGAGCGCGCGCTGGTAACCGACGACGACGCCGGTCATGGGATTGAGGTCGAGCAAGAAGAGCTCGCGCGGGCGATCGGCGAGGATCGTGATCGGGAACAGCACCGGTGTGAGGAAGTACCACGCGAGCAGCACGATGCCGAGGATGTGCTCGACGTCGCGATAATGGACGTTGAGCGCGGCGAGAAGGTACGCGAGGCCGAGGTTCATCACGATCTGCACCGCCACGAGCAGCGGGAGCCACAGCAGGCCCTCGAGATGCCGCGGCCCGAACACAGCGAGCACGACGAAGAGCACGACCAGGCTGAGCAGGAAGTTCACGAGCGACGACAGGACGCTCGCCGCAGGGAGCAGCTGCAGCGGAAGGCGCACCTTCTTGACGATCGTCGCGTTCGAGACGATCGACGCGGCGCCCGACTGGAGCGAGTTCGCGAAGAACGTCCAGGGCAGGAGACCGACGAAGAGGAAGACCGCGTACGACTGCTCCCCCGTCTCGGTATGCGGCCGCGTGCCGAGGACCACGCCGAAGAGGATCCAGAACACGACGAGCTGCAGCAACGGGATGAGGAAATTCCAGCCGAAGCCGAGGACCGATCCTTTGTAGCGCGAACGCAGCTGGCGCCACGCGAAATCGCCGAGGAGCTCGCGTCGTTCGACGAGCGCGCCAAGATCGGCGATCACGGCGCGAGTATGCTCCGCGACCCGTGACGCGAGCACCGACGGCGCACATGTTCACCGGCAGTGCGAACGGCGCTGAGCCGATCGAACTCCGCGCGTGGGAATGGCCAGGCGATCCTCCGCCAACGCTGCTGCTTCATGGGATCGGCAACTACGGCCGTTACTGGGACTTCTTCGCCGACGCGGTCGCCGGACGGCTGCGAGCGATCGCGACGGACGCGCGCGGTCACGGCGAGAGCGGGAAGCCGGCTGACGGCTATACGCCGCGGGAGTTCGTCGCCGACGCGATCGCGATGCTCGATGCGCTAGCGATCGAGCGCGCGCTCGTCGTCGGACACTCGATGGGCGGCACGCACGCGATCCGGCTCGCCGCGGCGCACCCCGACCGGGTCGAGCGTCTCGTCGTCGTCGACGCCGGACCGGAGCCGATGCCCGAAGGCTCCGAGCGCGCCCGCCGTCTGTCGCTCGAGCGCCCCGAGCGCTTCAAGCACGCGGACGAGGCGCTCGCGTATCTGCGTCGGACCTCGCCCGGCTACTCCGAAGAGGTCTACGCCAACCGAATGCGCTGGCTCTTCCGCGAAGACGGAGGCGACGTCGTTTGGCGCTCGAGCCGTGACGCACTTGCGTCGATCATGTCCGGCGCGCGGCGTGATGACCTCTGGAGTGCCCTGCGCGCGATCCGGTGCCCGGTCCTGCTCGTACGCGGAACGCGGTCGAACGTGCTCTCGCCCGAGGTCGCCCAACGGATGATCACGGCGCTCACGAACGGTCGCCTCATCGAACTCGACGCCGGACACAACGTCGCGCTCGATCGTCCGAAGGAACTCGCGGACGCCCTCGTGGAGTTCGCTGCCAGCTAGGCGGTCACTCAGCGCGCTTCGCAACATCGGCGACGCGGTTCACTGGCGCTCCATGGTTCGACGCCCAAGCCTTCGTGCTCGATCAACGCGTCGAGCCACAGGTACACATCCGATTCTGGCTGCTCGGTGTGCTCACGCACGACCCAGATCCAAATCAGATCCCGCGGTTCGCCAGCTGTAGGGGGCCACTGGTAGACGATCCGCCAGGTGTTCTTCGCCTGTTCGGGAACGCTTAGCCTGCAGAAGCGCTTGCGTCCTGCGCCCCGCAAGCGAAGGCCGATACAAGGACCTTCGCGCTCAAGCCGACCGAGTGCTTTCCGGATCAGAGCGCGGGCCCGGGTGGGGTTGATAGCTCGGAGGTCTGCCTTCGCGTCAGTCGTGAATTCGACGCGATACGCCACTACTCAGCGTTGTCGCGCGCGCGATGTCGTTGGTCCCCAGGCTTGCTTGAGGGCCTGCCGCCACGGCACGCCTGTGGCCTTCTCTGGCTGGCGCGGACGGCGTAGACGGTCGCCGTAGTCCTGCGTCTCGAGCCATTCGAGGACGTCCCGTAGCTTCCGCGTCCTAGGCGCCCGGCGGCGAAGGTCTCGCAGTCGCCGAGCGACCGCGTCGATCCGCTCGCGGTCGAGGCGAAGTCGAGATCGTCGACTGTCCGCTGACGTCGTGAGCACACCAGCGCGAAGCCACGCGTGGATGGTGGGCAACGTCACTTTCAGATTCTCAGCCGCCTCCGGGGCGGAGTACGACCCGGGCGCGTCGTACGCTGGCAACGCCTCTTGCACCACACGGCGCAGCACGCGTACATCGGTGGCGTAATCGCGTCCCGCCGCATTCGCGACGCGATCGAGCGACTCGAGCACCGCTGTCCGTCCGACGACGCGTGGCAAGAGCGAGCCTCCTACAAAGTTCTTTATGAATCGTAGCAGAGATAAAGAAGTGCGAGGAGGAGTTCGCCTCGAGCTAGGCGCGCGGCTCGACCGGCCTTGCGCTGACGGCACGGTCCCGTTTGGCGGATCCGAGCACTGCGTCCGCGCGGCCGAGGACCTCGTCGCCCGACTCGCCAGCCCGGTGTGTCGCGATCCCATAACTGAACCGCGCAGGACCGGATTGCCCGGGAAACAAGATCGCGGTCTCCGCAAGACGCTCCGCGACGCGCTTCGCCGGGACCTCACTCGTTCGGGGAAGCAGGATCAGGAACTCGTCGCCCCCGATCCGGAGCCCGACATCGGTCCCTCGTATCGCTCCCTTGATCGCGCGCCCGAAGTTGCGCAGCAGATCGTCGCCCGCGTTGTGACCGAACTCGTCATTCACGCGCTTCATCCCGTCGAGGTCGAGCGCGATGACGCTGAACGGCAGGCCCGTGCGTGCCGCGTCCGCGATGAAGCGAGTGAGATGGTCCTCCAGAGCGCGCCGGTTCGGCAGGTTCGTGAGCGCGTCGGTCATGGCCATCGACAGAACAGCCACGCCCTCATCAGCGAGACCGGCCGCCCGTTCGGTCGTGACGTCTCGATGCCGACCGGTGGCGCGGGCGACGGCCGCGCATGTGGCGATCACCATCGCCAGGAGCAACAACCGCGGTGCCGCGCCTTCGCCCGGCGGGTTGCCCGCCAGTGTGGACGAGACCGCGATGAGGGCGATCCCCGCAAAGGTGAGCCCGCCCAGGACAAGGATCTGGCGCACGCTTCCGGAGAGGATGAGGACAACGGCGGGCACGACCAAGTAACCGACGTAGATGCTCTGCGCGCCCCCCGTCAGGACCACCATCGTGAGGAGCACCAGCTCGGAGATCGTTGCCGCAACGAAGGTGCGTGCGCTACCGAACCATCGCTGCGGGACGAACGAAAACCAGATCGTTCCGGTCACCACGACGAGCGCGGCGGTCACGAGGAGGCCCTGACGGTCTGCCGCCGACGTGCCCGGTAGGAACGCATCGACGACAAAGACAGCCGCGATCCCGAAGACGACCGTGACCCCGGTCGTGCGCACGGCGCGCCGATAGATCCGCCCTGCGCGCTCCCTCTCGACGCTTCCTGCGTGCTCCGAGCCATCACGGACCGCCTCGGCTGGATCCTCTGGCACGAGCGGATTCTGCGTCAGGACCGGCGCTACTAGTCCGGCGCGCCGAGCACGGTGTCGTCCGAACCGGCGACGTCCCACGGGTTCCCCGCGATGTCGAGGAAATTACCGCTCGTGACGGTCACATTGAGCTGAAGCCCGGCCGTGGCGCCCGCGGTGACGACGCGCGGGTCGGCGCGCATCACGATCGTGAGCACCGTGTTGGCCGGATAGGCGACCCCGCCCAGCGTCTCGGCGCCCGCGTTCAGCGTGCACCGCTGCTCCAGAGCCTGCAGGCATCGGATGTCGGCGATCGTGCCGTCGACGTCCAGGGCGCGCAGCTCGCTGCCGAGTGGCGAGCGCATCACCTTGTCGAACGCGATCTTGATGACATCGCCCGCGTCGAGCAGCGCCAGCGAGCCCGCGCTTGTCGTCACGCGAGCGTCCAAGGCTCGTGGCCGCGCCACCGGCGTCGGCGGATTGTTGATGACGACGCGCTGGCTGTATCCGAAGGCGATCGCGGATGTCACGGGATCCGTCGCACCGACGCGATAGCAGTACGCCCCGACGGCGAGGTTTCGGTCGATGTAGATCGTCGAGTTACTGCCTTTGGCGATGCCACTCAGTGTGAGCTCGGCGTACGAGGATCCCGGGTCGCAACTGAGGCTGGTCGTCAAGGCGCGCTGGATGCTGTAGGCGATCCCGTCCGCGTTCGTCGGCGGCTCGGCGATCTGCAGGCCCACGTCGTTCTGCGTCGCTCCACCGTCCCAGCTGTCGACCGTCGCGTCGACCGTCGGCGCGTCGCGCCCGAGGTCGAGCGTGATGTTGAAGATCGACGGGTTTGCATGATCGGCCTGGTAGGCCACGGAGACGATGTCTCCCGGCGAGATGACCTGCTCGAACTGCGCGAGACTCATCGCGACGCCCGAGCGCCGGAAGGTGTCGTTGCTGTCGTAGCGATACGTCGCATTGCCACCGGCGTCGGTGAAGTAGTCCTCCGCCGTGCTCACCGCGAACACCGTGACGGTGCTCGTGCCGGCGACCGCGTCGGGCGGGACGAAACGCACCGCGCCGCCCAGACCCCATGGCTCGGTCGGCACATACGCGAGGTCGACGTCGACAGCGTTGTTCTGATTCAGATCCTGGAACACCACCGGGCGGACGTTCGCGTTCGGTCTGGTCGAGCCAACGGCGAACGTCACGGTCTGATTCGCGGGCGGCGTCACGCAGTCCACGTAGCTCGTGCCGTTGAACGCGCCGTTCACGATCGTGAACATCGCCGCCGTCGACAGATCGGCCCGGCCGTTCGTGTCCGCGTCGACGAGGCCACCTTCGGACGTGGCGGGATAAGAGGTGTCGTCGACGAGCGCGAGATCGACGCACCCGGAGCCGCTCAGGGTCGCGGTGTAGGTGCGAACGGCGCCGACCTCGGCCGTGCCCGCGACGGTGGGCGCGACCGCGATCGACCCGACCGCGTCGCCCTCCTTCACCGTGACCTGCCAGAAGACGCCGTAGTCCTCCATCCAGGTGGCGCCCTCGATCATCGGTCGGATGTAGAGCTTGTACGTGCCCGGCGCCTGCGGCGCCTGGATCGTGAACTGGAACCACGCGACCTGTCCGGGGCCGACGTAGTCGGCGGGCTGCGCCGCGACGCGGTTGTATCGCGGCCATCCGGTCGCCGGCGATCCGAGCTGTCCGTCGCCCCCTAAAGCGCTCGGCTGATCCTGGCCGGGAGTTGGATCGGAGGTACCGAGAAAAGCCATCTCGCCCATGCGGCCGCGGACCCAGCCGGCCGATCCGGAGTTGTAGTACGCGACCGTCGCGGTCGAACGCTCGCCGGGGCAGAGCGTCGGGTATCCGGACTGGCCGTACCAAGCGGCGTGGAATCCCGGAATGCCTGACGGCAGGCTCGCAGGCGGCGGGATTCCCGGACCCACGCTCGACGTGCACGACGCGGCGGGCTCAGCGGCTCGAGCGACGGGCGTGGTGGCGGCGAGGAACGCGACGCAGCCGCAGACGATCACCGCCGACAGGAAATGCGCCTCCCGCCCCGAACGCACTCGCGCCTCCCCGTAGGCGCGCCAATCTAACGGTTAGGGACTCGGGCTGGGCGAAGGCGATGCCGAGGGCGATGCCGAGGGCGAGCGGCTCGGTGAAGGCGATGGCGAAGGGAGCGGCGCGCAGCCGGGACTGCCCGGCGTGAGCTCGACGGTCTGAAGTACGCCCGTAACGTCGACGTCCTTCTGCTGGTAGCCCTCGGCGCAGATCATCACCTTGGCGTTCTTGCCCGGGTGGGGCGCGACGACCGTGTTGACGGCCTCGCCTGACGTGGCGAGGACGGTCGTGCCCTGGCGGATGTCGGCCTTCTGGATGTGCTTATCCGGGTTACCCGCCTCGGTGATGATCACGGTCCACGAGGTCGGCGTCATCCGGATCTCTTCCTGGGTGGTGGGCACGCTCGTGCGGAGATACGCGTTGGCGTCGACGCGCATCTTCGACTGGCGCGGCAGATTCAGGAACTCGAAGGCGCCGTTCACATCCGTCCCGACCACGCGCTGGCCATGTGTCAGGGACGCGTTGATGATGCCCTTGTCACTGAAGTCATCGACGACGCGGCCGCGCAGGTCGACCGTGTTCACCCAGCCACCGATCCAGGTAGCCAGGAGCAGAGCGAGGATGGGGAGCACCGAAGCGTTCCGGTGCCTCAGAAGTCGGCGCAACTAGACGAAAAGGCTAACGTCCGACCGCGCCGGCGTCGAATCCGCTCACCGTATCTCCCGGCCGAGGAACGCGAGGACGTGATGCTCCCACTCGACGACGTGCGTGTCGAACGCCTTGACGTGTTCGCAGCCGGGTACGAGCCAGAGCTCGGTCCCCGGGTTCGCGCTCGCGGCCTTGAGCTCGACGCCGTGATGCCGGTACACCGTCGTGTCGTTCTCGCACTGGATGAAGAGCCACGCGCGCTCGGGATGATCGCGAACGACCTCAGCAGGTTTGATCGTCGACAGATCCAGATCGAAGAAGATCCGCGACATCAGCACGATGCCCGGCGTGAACCAGCCGGGCAGGCCGGTGTAGTTAGGAGCGACCTCGCTCACGACCGTGTTGCCATCGGCGAACGCGGAATCGGTGATGACGGGGCCGATCGTGGGATCGGCCTTCACGGTCATGATCGCGCTGCCACCGCCCATCGACTCTCCGATGATCGCGACGCGCTTTCGATCGATGCCGGCCTTTCGCTGCGCGAAGTCGATCGCAGCTACGATGTCGCGCGGCTCGTACTCACCGAGCGAATAGCGCAGTCCCTCGCTCTCGCCGTGCCCGCGGAGATCGAATAGAAGGACTGAATACCGACTCGCGAGAAGGAACTGCGCGATCTTCTGTGGGTCGAACGACGACTTGATCCGGTTCGCCGCGCGGCCGTGCACGATCACGACCGCTCGGTCGGCCGACGGCACAGGGAACCACCAGCCCTTGAGCGTCAGCCCGTCAGTGCTCTTAAAGGACACGTCCTCATACACCGCGGCAACGCTCGCGGCGGGCGGATCCAAAGGCTGTCGGGTGGGTTTCGTTAAGTCATCAGCGACGCGATAGGAGACGCCCCCGTACCCCAGTAGTCCTAGTACCAACAGGGCAGCGGCCCCGCGGACCGCCCAAATACGCCAATTCCTCATACCAGGGGGCGAACTGTACGCCGAGCGCACCTAACGTCAGCGGGCGCTCTCTCGTTCGACAGTAAGCAGGAGGTGTCTGACTCAATGTTCGAAAAGCTCTTATCTCTTCTTCTCCACGCGAAGGGCGGCGCCATCGCGACCGTGCTCGTCATCGGGGCGAGCGGCGCGCTGGTGACCGCGACGGTCGAGAACGGTCTGACCACCGTCACGGTCACGCAGCCCAGCACAACGACCACCGGGTCCAACACGACGACGCCCGGCGGGACGACCACAACGACCACGACAACCACCGACCCGGTGATCCTCGCCCTCTTCAACAACACGAAGAAGGAAGGGGCGACCGAGCCCACGACCGGCAACGGCTGCTCCGACGCGGCGCATGCCACGAACGAGCAGGTCAAGCGCGTCGATGCGGCGTACAAGAAGGACCACGCGGCTGTCCAGGCGCTGAGCAAGACCGCTCCTAAGACGGACGCGGCCAGGAAGCTCGTCAAGGACGCGGACAACAAGATCAAGGGCTTCCGTCATGAAGCCGTGAAGAAGATCCACAGCCTGTTCAAGTCGGACGAGTGCAAGGACAAGGCCGACGAGGACAAGGCCGACGAGGACAAGGCCGACGAGGACGACGACGACTCGACGACCGGTGCCACGGGCGCGACGGGCGCCACGGGCGCGACGGGTGCCTCGGGCACCACGACGGGCACGACGTCGACCACGACGACGACCACCGTCGCGATCAGCTGCGCCGACGCGAAGGCGTGCGCTGATGCCGCGATCCAGGCGATGGACGACGAGGTCACGCACCTCACGACCGCGCTCGCCGGGCTGACGACGGCGCCAGCGACCACGAACACGACCAAGACCGACAAGGCCAAGTCCGACGAGAAGTCGAAGCACGAGAACAAGGGCAAGGGCCACAGCGAGGGCCGTAGCCACGACAACGAGGACCACGACTAACTCAACCGTTCCCCCTGCGTCGAAGAGGCCCGCCGGTACCGGCGGGCCTCTTCCTTTGTCCACTGTTCGGGTGCGTTGCAGAGCGGTGTCCCGCCTAGCACCGAGCGCGGACGTCCGTTAAACGACGTGAGAACTAGTCGATCCGTTCCCCTCTCTGCGAAGAGGCACCCGCCCCCGGGTGCCTCTTCCCATTAGTACGAGGGCGACGACGACCGCCAGCCACACCGCACCGAGCGCGAGATCAAGCG
>DATDEH010000070.1 GCA_036523395.1 Candidatus Limnocylindria bacterium
CGAAGGCGCGGAAGTCGGCCTGGCCCTTGAGACTCAGCGTCTTGGTGATGGCCGCGGTGAGCGTGGTCTTGCCGTGGTCGATATGACCGATGGTGCCGACGTTCACGTGCGGCTTGGTGCGCTCGAATTTCTTTTTCGCCACGCTATGTCACTCCTTCTTACTAGAGCCCACCTCGGGGATCGAACCCGAGACCTCGTCCTTACCAAGGACGTGCTCTACCAACTGAGCTAGGTGGGCAGAGCTCTCTTTTCCGGACACGAAAAGAGAGTTGCTTGGCGCAACTCCCTCGAGCCGCTGGGTCCAGAAGATTATCCGCCTGCCTGCCTTCGCGGGTCAAGGAAAGGCCCGAAAGGCGGGCCTAGGGACGCCGCCTGAAGGTGCGGCCGCCGCCCTGCACCGTGCCGGGGGCGCTGGTGCGCGTGACCGCGAAGCTGCTGCCGTCGGCGCCGAGCGTCGTGGGCTGAGCGATCGCCTGGCCCGAGCGGTTGATCATCGCGACCGGCGTTGCACCGAGGGCTCCCAGTCCCATCGTCTTGCCATCACGCACCGCACTGCCGTCGGTGAAGCGGACGACGCCGAAGTCGTCGAGCGGGATGATCCCGCGACCCGAGCTCGGCGCCTCCTGGACCCACTCGGCCGAGGAACGCGAGGAGGCGTAGCTGACCGTGCGCTGGTATGAGGACTTGGTCGTGTTATTCGTCATCTCGATGGACCACTGGCCACTCGACTGCTCGGTGATCGAGACGGTCACGGAATCGCCGGGGGCGACGTCGAGCGAGATCGTCCGTGACGACTGGGGAAGCATCTCGAACCACGCCTCGTAGCTGACGCTGCCGCCGCTCACCGTTGCCTGCGTTCCTGCCTGGATCAGGTCCGTGCCGCTCACGCCGCCGATGCCGACCCATGTCGCGTCGGCGCCGGTCGTCGTTGCGCCCACCTGCGGGACGATCCACGTGCCGGTGACCGATGTGTAGGTGCCGCCGCTCGCGACGTAACCGGACCAGTTGCTGGACGTGTCTGACACGCGCGCCGGTGTCGTGTTGCTGGTACCGGGCTGTGCGGGCGCGGTGCCCGCCCCGGGCGTGACGCTCTGCGCGCTGGGCTGGACGTCAGCGGAGATCTTCCACGCGCCGCCGTCGAGCACGAGCGCGTAATCGTTGCGATCCGTGCGCTGATCCTGCGATCCGTCGCTGTATGTCGTGCGCCACGTCTCGTAAGCGGTCGCGGCCGCCGTCGTTCCGGCGATCGTGATGTCGCCCCACTCGATCCGCACCAGCGTGAAGCCGAGGACGCCGCCGCGGGCGAGATCGGTGTTGATCCGCGTGAGTTCGTCGTAATAGGCGGCCGTCGCGTTGGCGCGCATGAGCGACGCGTCGCCGCTCGCGAACGCCTTCTGCTGCGCCTGGTTGGCGGCCTCGATCACCTGCTTGACCGCGTCGGTGTTCGTCTCGGATGCAACGGTGGCCGGCGTCGCCACCGCGGGCGGCTGAAGCTGGGTGATGACTCGGCCGAGGTCGACCTGACCGCCGCAGCTGGCGAGGACGATCGCGAGGCCGATGAGGAGCTTGCGCATGGACTCCATCCTGCGCCCCGCGCGTGCGCGGATGATGAAAGTTCGCTAAGAGCGCGCTAAGAAGATGCCCCAGCGCGATCAAGTGAGTCTCTAAAGAGGACGGGGCCCGGCCAGAAGCGGCCGCGGCCTCGACTGACGCAGACCCGTCGGGTACGTTCGCGCGATGCTGCGAGACGCGAGATTCCGGCTCTTTCTGACCAGCGGCACCCTCCTGTTCGTCGAGCTCCTGTTGATCAGATGGATCCCCGCGAACGTCGTCTATGTCGGGTTCTTCAACAACTTCCTGCTCCTCGCGAGCTTCCTCGGGATCGGCATCGGCATCCTCCTCGGCCGGCGCGTGGCGCCGAACGCGGCCGTGTGGTTCGCGCCACTCGCCTTCGGGCTCGTGCTGTTCGTTTCGCTCGCGCAAGTGAACGTCAAGAACGAGCTCGGGGACCTGTGGTTCGCGACGCGCGAGGGTCGGCAGCTCGACATCAACTTCCTCGTGCTGCCGAGCCTGATGATCCTGACGACGGCCGCGATGGCGATGCTGGCGCTTCCGCTTGGGCCACTCCTTCGCGCCATGCCGCCGCTGCGCGCGTACGCGTTCGACATCGGCGGCTCGATGGCGGGGATCGCGCTCTTCGCCGGCGCGTCGCTCGCGGGTCTGCCGCCGAGCGTGTGGTTCACGATCGCCGGGGTCCTCGTGACCGTGCTCACGTTCGGCACCGCCGGCCGCGGCGCGCGGACGATCGCAGCGACGGCGCTCGTCGGCGCGGTCGCGCTCTGCTGGAGCATCGAGACGATCGGCGGCGACACCTATTCCCCCTACTACCGCCTTGATGTCGTGCACACGCCCCGCACCGATGTGATCTTCGTGAACGGCGTGTCGTTCCAGGCGATGTTCGCGGCGGACCAGCCGAAGGAGGCCTACTACGACCAGGTCTACCGATGGTTCCCCGGTCGAACCTTCGCCAAGGCCCTGATCATCGGCGCCGGCTCAGGCACAGATCTCTCCGTCGCGCTCGCGCACGGCGTGAAGGCGGTCGACGCCGTCGAGATCGATCCGGGGATCCAGGCCATCGGTCGAACGCAGCACCCTGACCGTCCATACGCCGACCCGCGAGTGTCGGTCACGATCACGGACGGACGTGCCTTCATGCGGAACTCGAGCGAGCGCTACGACCTCATCCTGTTCGCGGTGACAGATTCGCTCACGCTCGTGAGCAGCACGTCGAATCTGCGGCTCGAGTCCTTCCTGTTTACCGAGGAGTCGTTCGCGACGGCGCGCGACCACCTCACGCCCGACGGGGTCTTCGTCATGTACAACTACTACCGCGAGCCGTGGCTCGTACAGCGGTACGCGAACATGGTCGCTCGTGTGTTCGGGTCCAGGCCGATCACGCGGACGTACCCGACCGGCGACTTCGGCGCGGCGGTCATCGCCAACGGTCCTCTGGTGCAGGCGCTCGCCGGTGGCAGGCCGCCCGGCGACACGATCGAACCTGTCGATCTCGCGAGCGCACCGCGGCCCGCGACCGACGACTGGCCATTCCCGTATCTGCGCGATCCAGGCATCGCGCTGCACTACGTCCTCGGCCTCGCCATCATGATCGCGCTGGCTGCCGTGGGTGTCGGCGGCACGCTGCGCTTCATCGGCCTGCCCCTGAACAGCTTCGGCGCGCGCTTCGCGCACTTCTTCCTCCTCGGCGTCGCGTTCCTCCTGTTGGAGACGCGCAGCATCGTGACGTTCAGCCTGCTGTTCGGCACGACCTGGTACGTCAACGCGCTGGTGTTCTTCGCGATCCTCGGGAGCGTCCTTGCGGCGGTCGCTGTGAACAGCCGCCTGCGCTCGCGCGACCCGCGCTTGCTCTACGCGGGCCTGGCAACGTCGCTCGTCGTCGCGTACCTGCTTCCGCCGTCGTCGCTGCTCATCGAACCGGCCGCGCTGCGCTACGCGGTCGGCTCGTTGATCGCCTTCGCGCCGGTCTTCTTCGCGAATCTCGTGTTCACGTTCTCGTTCCGCGACAGCGACGCCGCCGATCTCGCATTCGGTGCGAACCTGGTCGGCGCGATGGTCGGCGGCGTACTCGAGTGGAGCGCGCTCGTCACGGGCTACCAGGCGCTCCTGCTCGTTGTCGCGGGCGTGTACCTGCTGGCGTGGCTCGTCAGACCGGCTCACGCGCTGGTGAGGCGAGCGCACGCGCTGGCGGCGTCCTAGGCAACTAGCATCGGCCGCCGGGTGGCAACTGAGCGACGCGCCGAGACCTCGCGACTGGAGGGGTTCTCCGACGCGGTCTTCGCGTTCGCGCTCACGCTCCTCGTCGTTTCGCTCCAGGTCCCGAGCTCGTACGACGAGCTCGTTCGCACGCTCCGCAGCTTCATCGCCTTCGCGGCATCTTTCGCGGCGCTCATTTGGATCTGGTACCTGCACCGAGAGTTCTTCCGGCGCTTCGGCCTGGGCGACGGACCGATGATCTTCCTGAACTCGACTCTGCTCTTCGTCGTCCTGCTTTACGTCTACCCGCTCAAGTTCCTCTCGACGCTCGTCCTCGGTTCACTCGTGGATCCGGCGAGTCTCGCGTCGATCGAGCCGAGCCAGCTTGCGCAGCTGATCGTCATCTACGGCCTCGGCTACGTGGCGGTCTTCTCCGTCTTCTTCCTCATGTACCTCTACGCCTTGCGGAAAAGACACGTGCTGCATCTCACGCGGATCGATCTGTTCGACGCGCGCTACGCGATGGAGGCGAACCTGATCAACATCGGCACGGGCCTCGGCAGCATCGCGCTCGCTCTGCTTGGCGCGCCTCCGGTCGTCGCCGGCCTCTTCTACTTCGTCCTCGGCCCGATACGCGCGGTGCACGGCGCGTCGAGCGGACGACGGCGCCGCCGCCTCGAGAAGACCACGACCTGATGCGGAAGCCTGACGACCCCGGCCTCTCGCTCACGGGGTCCGGCCTCGTGTTCGTGGCGACCAAAGACGGGGAGATCCGCGGACCGTCCCGGCGCGGCGCCGGTGTGTATGCGTGGGACACGAGGCGTCTGTCGCGCTACGAGGTCGAGCCGCGGAGTGGGACGCTCAGGCTGCGCTCGGCCGACGCGGTCATGGCAACGGCACAATCGGTCTGGAGATCCTCGAGGACCTGCCCGACGTCGACGCGATCGTGATCCCCTTCGGCGGTGGCGGGCTGTCGTGCGGGATCGCCTCCGCGATTCGCGCACTGCGGCCGAGCACAAAGGTCTTCGCCGCGGAGGTTGTGACATCTGCGCCACTCAGCGCGTCGCTCGCCAAGGGTGAGGCCACGGAGATCCAGCAGACGCGGACGTTCGTCGATGGGATCGGCGGTCCACGGGTCTTCCCCGAGATGTTCGCGCTGGCGCGGGAACTGCTCGATGGCGCACTCGTGTCCTCGCTCGACGAGGTCGCTGCCGCAGTGCGACTGTTGGTCGAGCGCAATCGCGTCGTGGCGGAGGGCGCCGGTGCGGCATCGGTCGCCGCGGCGCGCGCCGGGCGCGCGGGATCAGGCAAGGTGGTCTGCGTCGTTTCGGGAGGAAACATCGACACAAAGGTGCTGATCACGATCCTCGAGGGAAGGACGCCCTAGAAAACGAACGACGGGCCCAATCGGCCCGTCGTCTGATCTACAGTCACAACCGAGCACGCAGAGACCGAGATTCAAATTTCCGAATGATTTCGAAAGCGCCAGGCGACTCATTCCTCGATTTCGTGGGTGAGTCAGTTGCCCATTTCGTTCAGCAAGGAGCGGAGGCTGACCCAACTCCGCCCCGCCCTACTTTCCCTCACGCCAGGTCGGTGGCTAATACGGGATTTCGTCCGGACCAAGCGGATCCCGTTCTGAAATCGTTCCCGGCTCGCCGGTTGACACGTTCATTCCCTCGTCACAGGCAAGTCGGAATCGGCACGGCCGACAGTTGAAGGCCGAGGCCTTAGTTGGGAATTGCCGTGTCTTAATCGCGTCATAGATGTCGTTGGCACGTTGCTCAGCTGCGCACATCGCCCCTCAAAGTCAGCTCGCCAGTCGGAGCCATCCGCGCGCGTCCCGGATGAGCCCGGTTGTTATCACTTCCGCGCGCTTGACCCCCGTCTTCCACTCCGACGTTGTACAGAAGCGCGCCGAAGCGCACTACCATCACCGCCGTTAGCACTCGCCTCTCGCGGCCGATCGAATGGCTCTTCTTGTCGTGGTGGCGGCTTGTCGCCGTCGTCGCGCTGATCGCGCTACCACTCCTGATCGTCACCGAGATCTCATCACGAGATCAGCGGACGCAGCTTCAGGCGAGTGAGTCGCAGGTCACGCTGAAAGCGGCTGAGCGCGCCGCCGCCACTTTCGGGGGCCAGGTGCTCGGGATCCGCAACGGCGTCGCAGCTGTACTGCTCGTTGATCCGATCCGCATCGCCGTAGCTTCGAACGACCACGATGAGGCCAGCCGCCTTCTAACGATTGCCCGGACAGCACTAGGCGACGAGGTCGTGCGAATGTGGGCGCTTGATCGCGAGGGTGTTGTCGTCGCGGTCATTCCCCCCAACGACGCCGTGGTCGGCAAGTCCTTCCCGAGCCCGGAGCGCCTTGCGGACGCTCCGCCGCGGACCGCGAATTTCACGTCGAACGTCCGGCTCGGGGGGCCCTACCGAGCTTCGTCGACCGGCGAATCGGCGATCGTCAGCGTCAGCGTGGCGTTCCGCGCAGACCCGTCGATCACGACCGGACTCGTGGCTGAGGTCGATCTGGCTCGCATCGTCGAACGAGTCGCACCCGGGCTACGTTCAGAGAACGACCTCTACATCACCGACGTCAACGGGCTACTGATCCTCCCATTGTCGACCGGCGACCGCGGCGGGACCCCGACCACGGGAACCAGGATCGTTCCATCGGGTTCGGCCGCCGGCCCATACGCGACGACCATGCCGGATCCGATCGGTGGGCGTCCTGCCCCCATCACGGTCGTGTCGATCGCGGAGACGGACTGGCGACTCGTCCTGGTTCGTGCGCCCACCACGCTCGTGACGCAGGTCGCGCCGGTCTTCGACCAAGGCGATGGCGCTCGCGTCCTGCTCGTCGTGGTGATGCTGCTCGGTGCCGCCCTCGTCGGCGTGACGGGATCGCAGATGCTCCGTCAGCGACACCTGCTCGCCGAGACGAACGCGGAGCTAGCCCGCGCGACTCAGGAGAAGTCGCGGTTCCTAGCGAACATGAGTCACGAGCTGCGCACCCCGCTCAACGCGATCATCGGCTTTAGCGAGCTACTGGAGCAGCGGCTGCCCGGCCCGCTCACCGAAAAGCAGTCCGATTACGTGCATGACATCACCGAGTCGGGAAGGCATCAGCTTGCGCTCATCAACGACATCCTCGACCTGTCGAAGGTCGAAGCCGGGAAGATGGACTTCCGGCCTGAGACGTTCGACGTGAGAAGCGCGGTCGCTCGCGTGCACACTCTTGTCGCGCCGCTGGCGCAGGAGAAGCGTGTGGGGCTGGTCGCCGAGCCGGGATCCAGCGCCCCATCGATCACGCACGATCCCGGCCGTTTCAGGCAGATCCTCTACAACCTGCTGAGCAACGCGGTGAAGTTCACGCCTGAGGGCGGCCGCGTGACGACCGCGGTCACCTCCGTCGACGACGGCTATGTCGAGATCAGCGTCGCCGACACAGGGATCGGGATAAGCGCCGAGGACGCCGCCACGATCTTCCAGGAGTTCAAACGACTCGACTCCGCCTACGCGCGGGCCCAAGCTGGTACGGGTCTCGGTCTCGCGCTCGTGAAGCGAATGCTGGTCGAGATGGGCGGCGACATCAGCGTGGCGAGCGAGGTTGGGCGTGGGACGACCTTCACCGTACGCCTTCCCGAGAAAATGACGGTCGCTGAACACCGGCCGCCAGTCCTGACCTGACCTCCGCGAAGACCGGAAGCGCCCGATCGATCATCGTGTCGATGGCCGTGAGCGAGATCCGGAAGTATCAGCTCAGCGGATACCCGCGAAGTCGTGTGAAACATCTACCTGCACCACGGGTTACTCGCTCGATCCATCGGATCCAAAGCCTCGATCTGCGGCACATCTACATCGAACGCGCGCACAAGGGCGCGACGATCCGGCTATTCGTCGCTGGCGCGAGTGTGCGGGTCGTCCGCGACGACGGTCAGCTGCTGCGTGAGCTGACGCTGGATCCGAGCCGCGACAACCAGTCGCGCCGCGCCACGAGAGTGGACCGCGACAAGTAGGTTCGACCCGTTCTCGCTGCTACACGCCCGTTACTTCGTGTAACGGCACGAGCCAATGATGGCGGGCCGGATCGCGCTTTTGCGCACCTGAATGCTCCCGCGTCCAGCTGCCTGATTCCGCGTCGAGGCGCTCGGGGCAGCCGCGGTGTGACCTCGGGAGGCTCCTGCTCGGCGACGAGCGCCCCGCGCGGCCCAGCTTCGTCCCGTGACGTACGTCATGCTCGAGCCAGTCTGCTTTCGGTTATCACGCTCGAATGCTTGCCTGCGAAGGACCGCACGCGATTCTCAAGAGGTGCATGGTGCTGGGCCGCACGGCCGTTCGCCCGGGTGCGGACATGGGCCGACTTGGACCGATGTGCCACATCGCGGATCGGGATCGCGTGCATCCGATGATCGAGGATGTCGGCGAAGAAGTGCTCGTCGTCGCTCGCGCTCGCAATCGCGCAGCGCACCCGACACGCGACCAATCACAGCCCGCGAGCAACCTCGGTGGCGACGACCCCGGCATAGACTCGTCGGCGGGTCAGCCTCCCGCTCCCGAAAGGGAGAACGCATGCGAACCTTTCCAATCGAAGACGGACGAGTCCTGAGCCTGAGAGAAATGCGCCGGAAGAACGCCCCACTCATCCACGTCATCGCGAGCTTCTTCCGCGCGAATTACGACCTCTCGCCGAACACCGAGCGCTGGTACCGCGAGAACCTGAGCGCGTACGTCGCGTACGTCGAACGCGTGCAGGGACGCCCAGCAGTAATCAGCGATGTGAGCAAGCCGCTCGTCGACGCGTACCTGAAGGAGCGGATCACCAAGCCGACGCGCAAGTACCCGAACGGTTCCGCGTTCGCCGCGCGCGCCGCGGCGGTGACGCTCAAGCGCTTCGCGAGCTATCTCGCCGAGGACGGCATCCTTGCGGACAACAACGGCGTGTCGGTGCTCAAGCACGTCAAGCGCACCAAAGTCGACGACGACGTGCGGCAACCACTCTCCGCCGACGATCTCGATCGGCTCATCGCCGCCGCCGGCAGACCCGGCAGCCGAGACCGAACGTTGATCGTCTTCGCCGCGGGCACCGGTCTGCGCGCGAACGAGCTCCGTGGAGCACGGACCGGCGACCTCGATCTCGCGCGCGGTTGCTTCACGGTCCGGCCCGAGACGAGCAAGTTCGGACGCGAGCGCGTCGTCAACTTCCATCCCGCGGTGGGGCGCGAGCTCGATCGCTACCTCCGCGAATCACGCATCGCCACGAACGCGCAGGCGCCGCTCTTCCCCACCCGCACCGGTGACCCGTTCGAAATGGACGGCTTCGCCAAGCTCTTCGCCCGCCTGCGCGAGCGAAGCGGCATCCGCACCTTCTCGGCGCACATCCTCCGGCACACCTGGGCCACGAACTTCATGAGCGTGCCCGGTGCGAATCTCCTCGAGCTCAAGCGGCAAGGCGGATGGGAACGATGGGAGATGGTCGAGCGATACAGCCACCGCGTTCCGGTGCGCGATCGTCTCGCGCTTCCGAATCCGCTGGACCCATCACACAAAACCGCCTTTGGTCAGCCGCCCTCCGCAACAGTCAGCCGCCTTTCGCGATCGGCGTAGAAAACGAGCGACGGGCCCGATCGGCCCGTCGTCACTAGAAAAAATCGGTGGGCAGAGAGGGAATCGAACCCCCACAGCCAGAGGCGGCTGATCTACAGTCAGCGGAGCTCACCACACTGCTCAATCTGCCCAGGACGCCGCGGTGACTGCCCAAGTTTAAGGCCTTCGACGGCTCCCCACACGACCATCGAGAATCACGCGATGGACGACCGCTCACTGCGCATCGCGGTGCTGCTCTCGGCGCACCTGATCTTCCTCTCGGCGGGCGCCCTCCGCATCCTGCGGGGTCAGCGCGCGCACCTTCTCATCGCCGACGCGCCGTGGTGGATCCAGTACTACCCGCCCGTGGCGTGGATTCCCTTTGTCGTCGCATACGTTCAGCCACTGGCGATCGACCTCGACGACAGCCTGCGCTACGCCGGCCTCGCGATCGCTGTGGCATCCGCAGCGTTCGCGGCATGGGCGATGTGGTCGCTCGGGCGCAGCTATGGCATCCGCATGGACGTGTTCGACGGCCATTCGCTCAAGACCGACGGCCCGTACGCGTTCGTGCGTCATCCCATGTACCTCGGCATCGTGCTGTTCCATCTCGGCGCATCGCTGACGCTGCAAAGTCCGCTGCTGCTGGCCGCCACCGCGCTCTTCGTCGTGCCGTTCACGCAGATCCGCATCGCCGCGGAGGAAAAGGTCCTGCAGGACGCATTCGGCGAGCGTTATCTGCGATACGCCGAGCGCGTCCCTCGACTCGTACCCTTCGGAGCGTGACGGGGAGGCGCGCCGCGATCGTCGAGGGCTGGCCGATCTTCGTGACGGCGGTCGTCGTCGGCATCGCGTTCGGGCTCACCGCGCGACAGTCCGGGCTCTCCATCGTCGAGACGAGCGCGACCAGCATCATCGTGTTCGCCGGCGCCGCGCAGTTCGTGATGGTCGACCTGCTGAGGACCGGCACGCCCGTGCCACTCATCGTCCTCACGGTCCTGCTGCTCAACGCGCGCCATCTGTTGATGGCCGCCGCGCTCCGTCCGTTCGTCCAAGTCGCCTCGTTACCACGACGCTTCGGTCTCGGGTACGTGCTGACCGACGAGGCTTTCGCGATGGGCATCGGCTGGTTCCGCCGTGGCCATCGCGACCTCGCCTATTACGCGGTCTTCAGCACGGTGCTGTGGTGCTCGTGGAACGTCGGGACTGTGCTCGGCGCGATATTCGGCGCGGGCATCGAAGACCCGCAGCGCTTCGGCATCGACTTCGCGATCACCGCCGTGTTCGTCGCGATCGTCGCGATCGGCGTTCGACATCGCGCGGACGTCGCGGTCGCAGTGGCGGCCGCGCTCGTGGCAGCGGCACTCCGTCTCGCGGGCGCCTCGGCGGTCGCGGTGGTCGTGGCCGGAGCGCTCGCACCGCTCGTCGCGTTCGCGATCCATGAGGAGCAGCCATGAGCGTGTGGATCGCGATCGCGGCATCGGGGATCGTGACGTACCTCACTCGCTCTCTGCCGCTCGTCCTCACCGTGCCCGGGAGCGCACCACCGCGGCTGCGCCGCTATCTCGACGCGCTGCCCACCGCGATCATCGCCGCGCTCGCCGGCGCCGGCATCGCGGTGCCCGATGCGCAGCCCACCGGCGGGGCCGAGATCCTGGCCGCCCTCGTCGCGCTGGCCGTCGCCGCCTGGCGACGCAACCTGCTGTTCGCCGTGATCGCGGGCGTTGCCGCCGTGGCGGTGCTCCGAGCGGTGGGCCTTTAGCCAGCGGAGTAGCGTGTCCGAGGTGGATGGTGGGCTCATCCAATGGATCTGCGTGCGCGAGGCGCATCGGCACACGCCGCCGCCGGATCAGTCGACGCCTTTCAACATCCACGAGGAGGGCGGCTGGGCCTACTGCCCTGCCGGAGCCACCCAGAACCATCTTTGGTATCGCACCGGCGGCATCACCCGGGCGGGCCTCGACCGCTTCACCTGGCCCCGCGAGGACGAGGTCGACCGCTGAGCGGGTGAGCCAGCTCTCGCCAGATGGAACATTTGGACCCTCTCCGGCGTTTATTAGGCGATGAGAACTTCTGGACTCCCCTGCCGCGCCAATCCCGACTGCGAAGTCGTCTTCAGCCTGAGCCATCAGGACTCCATGGAGGCGCTCCGTCAGGCCGCGTCCCTACGCGACGCCCACGAGCTCGAGGTGCATGACTACCGCCACGTCGCCACGACGACGCTGTCCGGCGCATCGACGTTTGCCCAGGGCCCGGCGGCTCGCAGAGGTCGCGGTCGCAAGCGCTCCGAAGAGCTGAACGTTATTTAGACCCGCGACGTGTCGCAGCGGTCCATATCGCCGCTCGAATAGCCCGTGTTGAACCACTGATGCCGCTGTGCCGCAGAGCCGTGCGTGAAGCTGTCCGGCGTCACGTGCCCCTGCGTCTGCTGCTGGATGCGGTCATCGCCCACGGCTTCGGCCGCATCGATCGCCTGCGCGATCTCCGCGTCTGTCGGGGCCGACATGTAGCCCGTGTCCGCGGCGTGCTTCGCCCACACGCCGGCGAGGCAGTCGGCCTGGAGCTCGACGCGCACCGACGCCTTGTTGCTGGAGCTCTGCTGCAACAGCCCTAACTCGTCCTGAACGTGGTGACCGTATTCGTGCGCGATGACATAGCCCTCGGCGAAAGGTCCTCCCTTCGCACCGAACTGCGACTGCAGCTGGTCGAAGAAGCTGATGTCGAGATAGACCTTCTGGTCGTTCGGGCAATAGAAGGGTCCGGTCGCCGCGCTCGCGGTACCGCACGCCGCCTGTGTATATCCGCTGAAGATCACCGTCTTAGCTGGGTTGTAGGCCGCGGTACCGCGGCGGTTGAACTCGTCGCCCCAGTACTTCTGCACGCTGTCGACGAAACCGACGACGCGACAATCCGCGCGTTTGTTCGCGTCGGCCCCGGTGCGACACTCCTGCAAGGACTGGGCGCCTTCGATCGGGGGCTGGGAGGTCGTGTCGATCAGTCCGGTCGGATCGACCCCGAGTAGCAACGCCGCGATGAGGATGATGATCCCTACGGCGCCGCCTCCGACCATGATCGGACCGCCCGCCCCGGACCCGCTGCCGCGGCGGTCCTCTACTTGATTCGGATCGAGTCGGGCATCAGGGTTGAAAGGCACGACCAAGCGACCCGCAAGACGCAGGCCACGCTGATTAAGAGAGTTAGCGGTCTATTGGCCCGGTGGAGCGGAGATAGCCTGCGCGGCACCGCGGATCGCCTCGATCAGCATCGACGGCGCCGAATCCTTCGTGATGCATGCATCGACCCCGATCGCTCTCGCTTGCACGCAGGCGTCGCTATCGAGCGTGTAGAAGACGATGCCGACGCGGCTGGCATCCTCGCGGAGCGTGCGTGCTACTTCGAGTCCGCTGAGATCGCGCATTTCCGAATCGAGCACCAGCACGTCCGGACGGGTCGCGTGCACCAGGCGGAGCGCGTCGTGGCCGTCCTTCGCGACGCCGACCACCACAAATCCCAGCTCGGCGTTGAGCAGATACCGGAGGTTCTCGCGGATCGACGGATGGTCGTCAGCGACGACGATCCGCAGCGTTCGGGAGGGAGCTGACACGGTCTCAGTTTAGACGGAAAGTTTATGGGGCTGAACCGGTGTGGCGGCCGATTGACCACGTCGGGTCGTGCCTCCCGGTCGCCCGCCTCCGCAATGAGACAGGAACGGCAGAGACCGGCCCTACGCTTATCTCGTGATCTCTGGGCGAAATGCCGTTATCGCCGTCCTTGCGGCGCTCGTCGTCGGCGTCGTCGTTGGCGCGGTCGGCGCCTCCGCCTGGCCGCGGCCGGTGGTGACGCTGCCCAGCCCCAGCCCCAGCCCCAGCCCCTTGCCGACCGCCTCGCCCGCTACCCCGATCCCGACCTTCACGCTCCTCCCGACGACCCCTACCCCATCGCCGACCATCGCGCCGACGCCAACGGTCGCGCCACCGCCAACTCGCACGAAACAGCCTCAGCCGACCACACGCGCGGCGGGCGAGAAGCTCCTCCCCTACTACTTCACAGCGCGCCTGACCTTCCCTTCGATGTACCCGTCCCCTCAGATCGACTTCGACTTCGCATCGGACGAGGACGGCGACGCCTTCTTCCGTGGCCTCACACCTCTGGGACAACCGATCTTCACCGTGCGCGAGGACTTCGTGGTGGATCCGCGAACGGCGTATCACGAGATCGGTCACTACTACGAAGCGCTGCTGAATCGCAAGGACGCCAGCATCGATTGGCGCGCGAAGTACTGGGCTTTCCGTGGATTCCCCGGAACGTGGCAGCAGGCCGCGGCCGAGGCCGCGACGATGACGGGCATGGCGCAGTGGATCCATCAACCGCAGGAGTCGTGGGCCGAGGCGTTCAGCATCGCGATGGTCGGCAGCGGCCAGGAGAAGACGCTCGACTACGGAAGAACGATCAACCCGAGCGCGACGAAAGCGTTCTTCTTGTCGCTGCTGAACTGACCTGCGCGACTACGGAAGACGCGGCGCGTAAGGGGTCGGGCGATCGCCACTCTTCGGTTGCATCTGGATGTAGCTGCAACCGGTAGTGATTGCCATTGCGATGAGCAGCGCGAGGAAACGCATCACCATCCGCCCAGTTTGGGCTGCTGCGCGGGACTCGCTAGCCCGTACCTTCGACCTATGA
>DATDEH010000071.1 GCA_036523395.1 Candidatus Limnocylindria bacterium
ACGCTTTTTGTTTCCCCTCATCCGGCGCTGGACGCCGTCCGTACAGTCGTCGCAGATGCCGAACACTTCCGACCAGCCTGACGACGTCCTGATCGTTGCGCTCGCCGAGCGCGACCTGGGCGCTCTGGCGTCGCTCTACGACCGCTACGGCCGCCTCGCCTACGCGCTTGCCTACCGGATCCTTGGCGAGGGCGAGGCCGCCGAGGATGTCGTGCACGACGCGTACATCTCGGCCTGGCGAGGCGCCGCCAGCTACCGGCGGGAGCGCGGCAACGTCCGAGGCTGGCTCATGTCGATCGTCCACCACCG
The DNA here is from genome assembly GCA_036523395.1 of Candidatus Limnocylindria bacterium. NCBI lineage: Bacteria > Bacillati > Chloroflexota > Candidatus Limnocylindria > Candidatus Limnocylindria bacterium. The sequence goes on from DATDEH010000071.1 coordinate 310, forward strand.
GGCCGTCGACGTGCTCCGGCGCAAGACGACCTTTCGGCCGGCGCCGCTCGAGGCGGCGGCCGAGCGCGCCGCCGACGACGACACGGCGGAGGCCGCGGAGAGGAACGTCGAGCATCAGACCGTGCGCGCCGCGCTCGAGGGGCTCCCGCAGGCACAGCGCCGCACCATCGAGCTCGCGTACTTCGGTGGCTACACCCACGTTGAGCTGGCCGAGCTCATGGGCGTGCCGCTCGGCACCGTGAAGGGCCGGATGCGCATCGGGCTCCAGAAGCTGCGGCGCGCGCTCGAGCTCCAGGGGACGTACCGGGGAGAGTCGCGATGATCCACGTCACAGACGAGCTGGAGCTGTACGCGCTCGGCGCACTGGCGCCGGGCGACAGCGCGCGCGTGGCCGCGCATCTTTCTGAGTGCCCAGCCTGCCGCGAGCAGGCCCGCGCCATCGACGAGGTCGTCCAGGAGCTCCCCGAGACGCTGCCCGACCGCGACGCTCCGGGCGTTCTGCGTGAGCGGATCCTCGCGACGGCCAAGGCCGACCTGTCGGCGGAACGCGCCCCGCGCCGCGACACCGCGTGGCTCGCCCGCCTGCTTCGGCCCGGGCTCGTCTTCGCCGCGGTCATGTGGATCGCCGTCGGGGCTGCCGCGGTGGTCAACGAGAACCTCGCCCTGTCGAATCAGCTGAAGGTCGTCGCGGCGGAGCGCGCGTCCTATGAATCGATCGTCGAAGGCATCCGGCAGGGCGGTCGCTGGTGGTACATGTCCGGCAAAGACCAATGGACCGGATCCGGCGGCACGCTCATCGCGCCGCGCGTCGAAGGCCGGCCGCCGTTCGTCGTGTTCCACGACCTGAAGCCGCTGCCGCAGACGCAGATGTACACGATCTGGCTCGTGAGCGCGGACAACACCTGGGTCCGCGGCGCGAACTTCCGACCGGATGGCAAGGACGTGCAAGCCGTTGACGTCACCGCGCCGATCGTGGGATTCGACCGCTGTGCGGTGACGATCGAAAACTCGGCTTGGGGTCGTCGCGCGGGACCGGTCGTCATGGAATCGAGGATCGTCGCGCCGGCGCCCCAGTAGGAGCGTGCCGGTGCGAGGCGCCTAGATGAAGTTCCCGGGGGTCTTTGAGACTCCAGTGAAAATGCGTTCCGGCTCCAGGCCACCCTCGCTGCGGGGAACGCGTCGGGAGTCCACCGGAGCGCGAGATCGCCGCGAATCGCGGGCACCAGCGCGATCGGGAGCGACAGAGGCTTCGACAGCGTTCGCGTTCGTGAGCACCTCGCTGGGCGCCTCGAGGATCTCCGTGCGGCGGCCTGAAGCAGTCTCAAAGACCACTGGGAACTTCACCTAGACCTTTCCTCGGCTCCCGCGTTGCGTCTCCAACTGACGTCGATCAAGACCGCCGGTCGGCAGGAATTGATGGCCGCCGGCGTCCCTGCCGGCGGGACAGTAGGCCCAACCCGAACGGTGAACGAACACACGCTCGTTCGTCTTCTTGGTCAAGTGCTCCGAGGTGATGCAGCGATACTGGATGAGGTGATCGAGGTCGGGCACCGACCCAGCATCGCGCCGCCGCAGGACGGCGCTCCCCCCGAAAGGGGGGTTCCCCGTCTGCGCGTTCTTACAGCGTCCGTCGTACTCACGCTGGCCGTCGCCGTGTGCACCGCGCTTCCCTCGGGAACGGCCACGGGTGCGGCCGCGGGCGTCGTCGCTCCGCCGGGTTGGCCCGCCACGTTGCAGCTCGGCATGTCGAGCCCACCCGGTGACGCCGCTGACGTGCGGGCGACCGCGGCGTTCGGTCTGCGTTCGCAGTACCTCGCCGGCGGCGTTAACACCGGCAGCGGGTGGGCGACGTGGAACCCGAATGGGACGTTTGTGACGAATTACGCGCAGGAGTCGCAGGGGCTAGGCCTGCGCTCTGTCTTCGACTACTACATGTTGCTCCAGTCTCTGCCCGCGACGGGTGCCAACGAGTCAGCCAAGCTCACGTCCAACTTGAACAACGCGGCGACCATGACCGCGTACTACAACGACCTCAAGCTGTTCTTCCAGCGCGCCGCCCCCATCGGAAATTCGGTTGTGCTGCACATGGAGCCCGACCTCTGGGGTTATCTCGAGCAGCGCGCGAGCGGCGACGACGCGTCGACCGTGACCGGGGTCCGGGTCGCGTCGACCGGCCTGTCCGATCTTGCCGGTTTGCCGGACACCGCGTCGGGACTGGCGCAAGCCGTGTTGCGCCTGCGGGACCGCTACGGTCCGGGCGTTCAGGTTGCGTATCACGCGAGCGTGTGGGGCACCGGCAACGACATCTTGTACTCGAAACCGAGCGATGCGACCGTCGATGCGCTCGGCACGCGCGCCGGGACCTTCTACCTGTCGCTCGGTGCGGCCTTCGATCTCGCCTTCACCGACCCAAGTGACCGCGATGCGGCGTTCAAACAATTCCAGTATGGAGACGGCGGCGCGTCGTGGTGGTCGTCCGCCGATTACGCGCGCAATGTTCGCTGGCTCAGCCGGTTCTACGCGACGACCGGAAAGGCCCTCGTGATGTGGCAGGTGCCACTTGGGAACACGAAGATGACCGCGATGAACAACACGTGGAATCACTATCAGGACAACCACGTCGAGTGGCTCATCGACGATCCCGGCCGGACGCACCTCGCCGACTATGTGAGCGCCGGCGTCGTCGCCATAATTTTCGGTCGGGGCGCGGATGGCGCCACCTGCGCGTGCGACGCGAACGCGGACGGCGTGACCAACCCGGCACCGATCAACGGGAACACGATCGCTTCGCTGAACGCGGATGACGACGGCGGCTTCTTTCGCGCAAAGGCCTCGCAGTATTACGCGGCCGGCGCGCTGCCTCTCACCGGCGGAGTGCCCACGACACCTCCACCCAGCCCAACGGCGTCTCCGCCACCCGCGACACCCCCACCCAGCCCGACGGCGTCTCCGCCACCGGTGGCGTGCGTGCCTTCGGAAGGTCCGGGTATCCCCGCGCCACCCAGCGTCGCGTCAGGCATCTCGGGACTGCACGCCGCGTGGTATGGACAGAGCGGTTATCCGACCCTCTGCGTCGGTCAGCGCTCGACGGCAACGGTGGCCTTCTACAACTCCGGGTCGACCGGATGGGTCAGCGGACGCATGGGTGAGGTCGCGTACCTCGGCACCTGGGGGCCCGAGCCGGGACAGGATCGGGTCAGCCCGCTGGGCGGCGACGGTCAGCTTGGCTCACCGAACACCGGATGGCCGCGCTACAACCGGATCGCGGTCCAGCCCGCGCAGTACGTCGGCCCGGGACAGATCGCGTGGTTCCAGTTCACGATCCAGGCACCGACGACGCCCGGAACGTATCGGCTCTACCTGCGTCCGCTCATCGAGGGCGCGTCATGGCTCGAGGACTACGGTGTCTTCTGGCTGGTGACCGTCCGCTAACGCCATCTCACGATCCGCTAGCGAGCGTCCGTATCCGCTTCCGGCCGGTGGTACCCGGCCCTTCGGTATTGGTCAGCGGACAACCCAGCCGTGCACGGGCACAGCGAGAAGATCTTCCCGAGCGCGCGGTGCACGTTGTACTGAACTCCCTCGTCAAGTCGGAGTGGATACTCGATGGCGTCGAGCACGTCGCGGCCGAGACCGCTTTGTGGCCTTGCGACGTAGAGCGCGAGCACGCCGCCGCTCAGCATCATCATCGCGGAGACGGCGATCACCGTCCGGCGGAGCCAGCCTCGCGCGCTGCGAGTTTGCGTTCGCCCCGCTCCGATCACACCGTCACGATCGTCGCGGCGCGGCGGTGGACACGGTCCGCCTCGCCGTGATTGCCCAGCCCGAGGTAGGTCCGTTCGAGGTTGAGGAGCGTCTCCGCCACCGCGGGATGATCGGGGCCGAGAACACGCTCGCGAATCTCGAGCACACGCATGTACAGCCGCTCCGCATCCGCGAGCTTCCAGTCGATACGACACAGCGTGGCGAGCTCCTGAATCGAGGCGGCGACGGCGATCTCGTTTGTTGGGTCGCGACGCTGTCGGATCTCGATCGCCGAT
>DATDEH010000072.1 GCA_036523395.1 Candidatus Limnocylindria bacterium
TCGTCGTCGGCATCAGCAAGTTCCAGGTCGGTGCGTGGATGGTCATCGCGATCCTGCCGGTCCTCGTCGCGATGCTGTACGCGATCAATCGCCACTACCGATCGATCGAAGACAGCCTCCTCATCGCGGCGACCGCCCCGATCCGCGTGCAGCCGACGGTCCCGCGCGTCGTGGTGCCGATCAGCCGCATCGACCGCGCTTCGCTGCGCGCGCTGAGCATCGCGCGCGGCCTGGGCGGTGAGGTGCACGCGGTCCACATCTCGTACGACACCCAAGGCGCCGCGGCGTTCAAGCGGCGCTGGGAAAGCGTCGTGGGCGAGACGATCGCGCTCGATACCATAATCTCGCCGTACCGTGCGCTCATGCCACCGCTCCTCAAATATCTCGACGCGATCGACCGGGGTGGCCCCGGACGGCCGATCATCGTGGTCCTCGCGGAGTTCGTGCCGCGGCACTGGTGGGAAGCTCTGCTCCACAACCAGACCGCGTTGCTGTTGAAGCTACGGTTATTCGTACGACGCAACACAGCCGTGCTCGACGTGCCGTATCACCTCGACGATCCCGAACCGCTGGATGTGGAGGATGAGCGACCGGGGCGATAACGGTCGCGATGACCCTCCTGACGCGCCTTCGCTCGAGGAACGTGCGACCCACTCAGGAACGAAGATCGGCGACCGCCGCGTGCGGATCGTCCGACCCGCGGCCAGCGAGTTCCGGCGCCACAGCGGCCACTACGTCGCGACGCCACGCGTGGACGCGGCGCAAGGCAAGCTCGGGCGCGCCTATCAGGGCGTGCGCCGCATCCTGTTCGGCGCACGCCTGACCTCGGAAGAGGAGGCGGGAGAGCGGCTCTCGAAGAAGACCGGTCTTGCGATCATGGCCTCGGACAACATCTCGTCGTCCGCGTACGCGACCGAGGAAGCGATGCGCGTTCTCGCGATCGCCGGCGGCGCCGCTCTCGCGCTCACGATGCCGATCGCGATCGCGGTCTGCGTGGTCCTCGCGGTGGTGATCCTCTCCGAGTCGCGCGTCATCCGTGCGTATCCGAACGGCGGCGGCAGCTACATCGTTGCCAAGGAGAACCACGGGGTCATCCCTGGGCTGATCGCTGCCTCCGCGCTGCTCATCGACTACGTCCTCACCGTCGCGGTGTCATCGGCCGCGGGCGTGGCCGCGATCTCGAGCTTCGTGCCTGCCGTCCACGATCACCGCGTGCTGTGGGCGCTCGGTCTTATCGCGCTCCTGACGCTCGGCAATCTGCGTGGGATCCGGGAGGCCGGCGTGATCTTCGCGGCGCCGACGTACGTCTACATCACCTCGCTGCTCGGGCTCATCGCGTACGGCGTGTTCCGCATCGTGTCGGGTGATGTGCCAGACGCGGTCATCCCGCGCGACGCGTTCGAGCCGGAGGGACTCGAGCTGCTCACGCCGCTCATCGTGCTGCGCGCTTTCGCGTCCGGCTCGGTCGGCCTCACCGGTAGCGAGGCGATCGCCAACGGCGTCCCGAACTTCAAGTCACCGGAGTCACGCAACGCCGTGATCACGCTGGTCTGCATGGGCACCATCTTCGGCACCCTGTTCCTTGGGCTTACCTATCTCGCGACGCGCATCGGCATCGCGCCCGATCAGTCCGAGCTCGAGACGGTGAACAGCATGCTCACGCGGTCGCTCGTCGGCGACCGCACGCCGTTCTATTTCGTGGTGCAGCTCTCCACCGCGATCATCCTGCTGCTGGCCGCGAATACCGGGTTCAGCGGCTTTCCGCGCCTCGCCTCGGTGCTTGCCGACGACCGCTTCATGCCTCGCCAATTCGCCTTCCGTGGCGAGCGCCTCGCTTTTTCGTTCGGGATCATCGCGCTGGCGATCATGTCCGCCGCGGTCTTGGCCGCGTTCCATGGGAGCGTGACCGAACTCGTTCCGCTCTACACGATCGGCGTGTTCGCCGCGTTCACGCTCTCGCAGAGCGGTCTCGTGCGACGCTGGTGGCATCTTCGCAATCCCGGATGGCGCCTCAGCATGTTCATCAACAGCTTCGGCACGATCGTCACCGGCACGGTGCTCGCGGTGGTCGTGTACACGAAGTTCTTCTACGGTGCCTGGATGGTGCTCGTCGTCATGCCGATCCTGGTCGGCCTGCTCTACGCGATCAACCGCCATTACACGACCGTGCACGACTCGCTCACGCTGGACCGGCCTGATGAGCCCATCCCGACGCTGAAGCCGCCGGTCGTGATCATCCCCGTCGCGCGCCTCGATCGCGCGACGCTGCAGGCGGTCGCGTTCGCCCGCTCCATCTCGCCGACCGTACGCGCCGTGCACATCGCGACGACCACCGAGAGCGCGAAGGAGTTCGAGCGCCGTTGGAAACGCTGGACGACCGAGGTGCCGCTCGATGTGATCGAGTCGCCCTATCGCTCGCTATTACAACCGCTGCTCCGCTACATCGACGCCATCGACAAGCGCGACGACCGTCCGATCACCGTGGTGCTTGCGGAGTTCGTGCCGCGCAACTGGTGGGAATGGATACTTCACAGCCAGACGGCGCTTCGCCTCAAGCTCTCGCTGCTCTTCCGTCCGAACACGATCGTCATCGACATTCCGTATCACACCGAAGATACCGGCCACGGCGTCACACCACGCGAGCCGAACGAACCATCGCGGTAGACTCCCGCGAGCAATGCAGTTGAAGCGCATCCTCGTGCCGCTCGCGGGCACGAGCGTGGACCCCGAGGTCATTCGCGTGGCGGTGGTCCTCGGGAAGCCCGCGAAGGCCGAGATCGTGGCGATCCATGTGATCGAGGTCAGGTGGAATCTTCCTCTCGACGCGATCCTGGAGCCTGAAAGCGAGCGCGGGGAGGGCGTCCTCGACGACGCCGTAAAGGTGGCGGAGCAAGCCGGCGCGCACATCGAGACAGAGCTCGTGCAGGCGCGGGAGGCGGCGGCCGCGATCATCGACACAGCGCGGGACAGAAAGACGGACCTCATCTTGCTCGGCATGCCGTTCCGCAAGCGTTTAGGCCGGGTGTACGTCGGCAAGACGGTCCAGGGCGTGTACGTAGGAGCGCACTGCGCAGTGCTCGCGTATCGTCAGGAAGAGACACGTTGAACATCGTCATCGTCGGATGCGGCCGGGTCGGCGCGTTCCTCGCGGGTCAGCTGGACAAGGCTGGTCACGCGGTCACGATCGTCGACCTCGAGCGTGGTTCGTTCGTCCACCTACCTCAGAACTTCGGCGGCACCACGCTGCTCGGCAACGGGACCGATCTCGAGGTCCTACGAACGGCCGGGGTCGACAAGGCGGATGCCGTCTTCACACTCACCCAGGGTGACAACCGGAACCTCATGGCGGCGCAGATCGCGCGCCAGATCTTCGGTGTGAAGCGGGTCATCGCCAAGGTGAACGATCCCATCCGTGCCGCGCTCTACCGAGAGCACGAGATCAGCACGGTCTCGCGCACGACGATCCTGGGCACGCTGCTCGAGGCGATGCTCATGGGCGATGCCGAGGTGGGGAAGGTGCTCATAGAGAAATCCAAGAAGGCGGAGACCGCGATGGCGGGGGAGCTCGGCTAGGTGTATTTCGTCATCGCAGGGGGCGGAGAGGTGGGCTTCCATCTCGCCAAGGCGCTCCTCGAGTCGTCCCACGAGGTCATGCTCCTCGAGAGCGACCGGCGGCGAGCGCAGGTCATCGAGGAGCAGCTCGGCTCGATCGTCCTCAACGCGCCGGCAGACGAGGGCCGATACCAACTGGAGGCCGGCTGCCAGCGCGCGGATGCCGTGATCGCCGTGACAGGCCAGGACGCCGTCAACCTCATCGTCTGCCAGCTCGCGAAGTGGAAGTGCAACGTCCCGCGCGTGATCGCTCGCGTGAACGACCCGAAGAACGAGATCGTGTTCAAGGCCCTCGGCATCGACGAGACGATCTCGTCGACGCGCGTGATCATGAACGTCATCGAGCAGGAGCTTCCGTCGGGCGGGTTCATGCCTCTGATGCCGCTCACTGGGTCGCATCTCGAGCTCATTGAGGCGGAGATCGCCGCAGGCACGCCTGCCGCGGGCAGGGCGATCGGCTCGCTCGGTCTGCCGGACGGCGCTGCCGTCGGCGGGATCGTGCGCAAGGGAAGCGTCGTGCACGCTGACGACGACACGAAGCTCCAGGTCGGTGACCGGATCGTCGTGCTGTCACCGACAAAGGACGAAGCCAGCGTGCGGAAGGCGCTTTTCGGCTAGGACTCGGCGGGGTCCCATCCGTCGCTGGCGACGTGGTACGGAATGTCGACGACGACCGTGTTCGGCCGGAAGAAGAGGCGCAGCTTGAGCCGGAGCGCGGTCTGGTTGTGGAGCACGTATTCCCAGAAGTGGCGCGGCACGAACTCCGCCAGCACGATCGTGATCGGGCGCTCCGGATCCTGCCGCGCTCGCGCATCGACGTAGGCGAGCAGTGGCGGGATGAGAGCCCGGTAGGGCGATTCGATGACGACCAGAGCGATGCCATCGTCGCGCGCGCGCCAGCGCTCCCGCATGCGCTCCGCAGCGCCTGCGTCATCGGCGACATGCACCGCCGTCACGTCGTTCGAGATCGAGCGCGCGAACGCGAGCGCGTGAAGTGCGGCGCGATCGAGCCTGGCTACCGGCACGATGACGTGCGGCACGGCCATGCGCGGGAGCGGCAGGTCGGGTCGCTCGAGCGTCAACAGATCGCCGACCGTCCGGTAATGGCGGGAGATCGCCCACATGAGCGCGATGAGGGCGGGGATGAGCACGGCGATCATCCACGCGCCGAGCGCGAACTTCGCCACTGCGACCTCGACGCTCACGATCGCGGTGGTCACCGCGCCGATGCCGTTGATCGTCGCCCGCAGCCGCCAGCGTGGCTCGGTCGCTCGTAGGCGCCACCAGTGCTTCACCATGCCGCTCTGACTGAGCGTGAAAGCGATGAAGACGCCGATCGTGTAGAGCGGGATGAGGTTCGTCACGCTGCCGGCGAATGCGACGATGAGCAGCGCGGCCACGAGCGACAAGAGCACGATGCCGCTCGAGAACGCCAGTCGGTCGCCGCGGAACTGAAAGACGCGCGGCAGGAAACGATCGCGCGCGAGGATGCTCGCGAGCCGCGGGAAGTCGGCGAATGCGGTGTTTGCGGCAAGCACCAGCAGCAGCGCGGTCGCGATCTGTACCAGGTAGTGGTAGGGCGTGCCGGTGCCCACGATCGTTCTCGTCAGCTGGCTCACCACGGTCTCCTGCTCGCTCGGGTCGGGCACGATCCCAAGCTGACCGGCGAGGAAGCTGATGCCGAGGAAGATCGAGCCGAAGCAGAGGCCCATGAGGATGAGCACGCGCTGGGCTCGTTTGGGCTCGGGAGGCGCGAAAGCGGGCACGCCGTTCGAGACGGCTTCCGTACCGGTCAATGCGACCGAGCCGGCGGCGAACGCGCGCAGGAGCAGGACGAGTCCGAGCGCCTCACCGGTCCCGGTCGGGATCCAGTCCGCCGGCGGCACGTAGCTCGGCAAGGCGCCGGTCGCGGCGAGGAAGAGGCCGTAGCCGAGTAGTCCGAACATCGCGCCGAGGTAGACGTACGTCGGCGCCGCGAAGATGGTCGCGCTCTCGCGAATGCCGCGAAGATTCCCGAGGCACAGCAGCGCAACGAACGCGACGCCGACGGTGACGCGTAGGTCGAAGAGCCCTGGAAAGATCGAGGTGAGGGCCGCCACGCCGGCAGCGATCGAGACCGCGACCGTGAGGACGTAATCGGTGAGGAGCGCACCGGCCGCGATGAGTCCCGACACCGGTCCGAGGTTGTCGCTCGCGACGATGTACGAGCCGCCCCCGTTCGGGTATGCGCGGATCGTCTGTTGGTAGCTGGTCACGACGATAGCGAGCACCACGACGATGCCGATCGTGATGGGCATCGTGAGGGCGAGCGCACCTGCGCCCGCGAGCAGGAGCACGCGCATGATCTCTTCGGTCGCGTACGCCGCGGATGAGATGTTGTCGGACGCGAAGACGGCAAGGCCCTTGAGCGTCCCGACGCGTTCCTCGATCTCCTGCTCGGAGCGGAGCCGTCGCCCGATGAGCAGCGTGCGCAGCGAACCGAGCGCGCGTCCCGCTCGGCCATGGCCCTCGAGCACGCGCTCCTCCGCGACGAGGTAGCCGGGTGCGCGATGCTTGAAGTCACCGTCCCGCGGCGTGACGATGCGTACGTACCGCGAACCTGGGAGGCGACCACGAACGACATGCCGCCGCACGAGGTCGGGTGAGCGTTGTGGGGAGGCTGCGGCCTCTTCGGTCGCAGGCTCCTCTGGTAATGCCATGCACCAAGGGTGCGGCGGTGTTGCTCAACGCAGGGTCATCGGAATCCGCCGCCCGCTCAAAGTTCGCTCAATACGTGCGTAGCTGGCGGGTCAGGCCTCCTCAGTGAGCAGCCGGTAGCCGATCCCTGGCTCGGTCGCGATGTAACGCGGTTTCTGTGGATCCCGCTCGAGCTTCTTGCGAAGACGCGCCACGTAGACGTGCAGGTAGTGATCTTCGTCACCGTATTCGGGTCCCCAGACCTCCTGCAGCAGCATCGAGTCGGTCACGACATGGTCCGCGTGCCGCACGAGCGCCGTAAGGAGCGCGTACTCCGTGGGCGTGAGATGGAGCTCTTCGCCGTCGACCGTCACGCGCCGGTGCTCGACGTCGACGATGAGTCCCCGTGCGCGGAAGACGGGCTCATCCGTCCCCGACCGGAGCGTGTGGCGCAAGGCGACCCGGATGCGCGCAAGCAGCTCCGCTACGCCGAACGGCTTTGTCAGATAGTCGTCCGCGCCGAGATCCAGCGCGCGCACCTTGTCGCGCTCCGCCCCGCGCGCCGATAGGACGATGATCGGCGCCCTACCTCGGCTGCGCAGCGTCCGGATGAGGTCGAGACCATCCAGGTCCGGTAGGCCGAGGTCGAGCAGGATCAAGTCCGGATGCGACTCGACGCGCTCGAGCGCCTCGCTGCCGGACTCGGCGACGTCGACCCGAAAGCCGCGGCTTCCGAGATTCGCGCGGACCGCGCGCACGATCGCGGGCTCGTCGTCCACGAGGAGGATGCGCGCGCCGGTCGGCGGACTCATCGTGTCGCCGGGTTCACGGTGTCGTCGCGGCGGTGCGCGGTCTCGCGGGCTGCTCGATCGGAAGCGTGAAACGGAATACCGCACCGCCCTGGGGGCGGTTGCGGACCGAGATCCTGCCGCCGTGCGCCTCGACAAGACCTCGCGCGACGGCGAGCCCCAGCCCGGTCCCGCGCGGCGCGCCGCCGGATGAGCCGCGAAAGAACGGTTCGAAGACACGATCGAGGGCCTCCTTCGGCACGCCCGGCCCATCGTCTGCCACTTCCACGATGGCTTCGCCACCTTCGACCGCCGCGCTGACCGTGATCGCCGTTCCCGGGCGCGTGTGCCGTGCCGCGTTCTCGATCAGGTTCGAGAGGACCTGGTCGATCTCGACGTAGTCGAGCGAGATCGGCGGGAGGTCTTCGGGCACCTGCACCTCGAGGTGATGTTTCTCGGTGAGTGGTCGCAGCCGTCCGACGACGTCATCGATGAGAGCCGCGAGGTCGTACCAGCTTCGTTCCGGGTGCAGCGTCCCGGATTCCATTCGCGAGAGGTCGAGCAGGTTGCTGACGATCCGGCTCAGCCGGCGCGCCTCGTGTTCGATGTCGGCGAGGAAGCTTTCGCGCTCGGCATCCGTCCAGCGGACGTCGGTCTGCCGGAGGCTTCCAGCCGACGCGACGATCGACGCGAGTGGCGTGCGAAGGTCGTGTGACACGGCGCCGAGCAGCGCGTTCTTCAGCTCGTCCGCCCGCCTTAGGATCTCGGCGTCCGTCGCGCGCTGGCGCAGCCGTGAGCGCTCGATCGCGCCAGCGAGCTGCGTCGCGACCGATGCCAGGATGCGATCGTCCGCCGAATGGGGCTCGGGCGACGCGCGGATGATCGCGAGCGAACCGATACGCCGTCCACCTGCCTGGAGCGGGACGGCATGCACTCGCTCATCGCGCGCTGAGGTGTTCGAGCCATGAGGGTTCATGACCCGGATCCAGCGCGCCCCCGCTCCAGAGGCAGAACGGGGGGATGGGATCCACGTGGCCAGCGAGCCGATTGCCGCGCCTTCCAGGGCCGTGACGTCACCTGCGGTCGTGCGATGTCCGACGCCGCCGTCGTCCAGCTCGACGACCACGCCGGCGACACGCAATCCCTGGCGTACGCGCTCGGCTACCGCGGCGAGTGCTGTGTCCAGGTCGGGCTCACCCAGAACGCGGGCAACTTCGAACAGGAGCGTGGCGTCGCGGGCGCGATCGGCCGCCTCGCGCGCACGATCGCGCTGGCTGGCCGCGAGTTGGCTGGTCACGACCGCCGTCACGAGGAAGGCCACGAGCGCGAACCACTCGTTCGTGTCGGCGACGCGGAGCGTGTGGATCGGGTCGACGAAGAACCAGTTGAACGCCAGGAACGACACGATCGACGCCGCGATCGCCGGCCCGCGTCCAAGGAGCGTCGCGGAGGCCAGCACCGCCATGAGGTAGAGCATCGAGATGTTCGCGACGTGGGCGCGCGCCTCGATCGCGCCGATGATGGCACTGATCAGGGCCACGGCCGCGAGCGCGGCGGCGTATCCACGAAGTGGAGCGAGACGCCGCATCTCTTCGAGCATACGCGGCGTTACCGCGCGAGCGCGGCTTCCTCGACGCCAGGCATCGCAAGACCCGCGGCGACGCTCGTGAATGCCGCTGCGTCACGAACGCGCGCGTTCGGGAAGCGCCGCGCGAGGAGCGCGCGGAAGGCCGGGATCGCGCTCGATCCGCCCGTCGTCACGACCTCGACGATGTCGGTCGAGCGCACCGTCGCGCGGACGAGCACGTCCGTAACGAGCGCGTCCGTCTCCGTCACGAGGTTGTCGATGAGGCGTTCGAACCGACCGCGTGTCACGCGGGCGTCGACGTCGACCGCGCCGTGGTGATAGGTGAGGATCGCCGCGGGCTCGCTCGAGAGAGCGCACTTGGTGATATCCGCGGTCATGAAGATCTCGTAACCGAGCTGGAGCTCGATGGCGCTGCGGAGTGCGGCGAGCTCGCGCTTCGGAGCGCCCTGGCGAACGAGATCGTCGAGCGCCTCGAGCAGCGGCTTCTCGTTCAGTGCCGATAGCGCATGCCAGTCGTGCAGCGCGTTCACCATGAACGCTGGTAGACGCAGACGTTTCGGTGTCCAGGTCGCCCGCGAGCCGAGCTGTGGCGCGATGACGTCGTCGATGAGCCGCTCCGTGCAGCGGTCGCCGCCGATGTTGCGGCCCGCCGTCGACAGCACCTCGAGCGCTCCGGCCTGGCGCCGAACGATCGCGAGGTCCAACGTGCCGCCGCCGAAATCGAAGACGAGCGTCAGCCCCGACGTGACGTCCGCCGCGTGCGCAGCGCCGACGGGCTCGAACGCGAAGCGGACCTCACCGATCCCGGCGAGCTCCGCCGCGCGACGCATGCGGCCCACGGCCCGCGCCTCGGCCGCCGGCCCGCCGATGTACTCGACGGGCCGGCCGACCGTGATCTCCGCTGGCATTTCGCCGACGAGGTCGCGTACGCGCTCCCGCACGTGCGCGAGGACCACGGCGATGAGGTCTTCAAGGCCGCGCTCCTCGCCGAACACGTTTGTGCGAACGTCGAGCGGATCGCCCAGGAAGGTCTTCAGCGCTTGGAAGAGCCGGCCCGGTGAAGACGTGTCGGTGTAGATCACGGCCTCGACCGTCTTCTGCCGCGGGTTCGACGACTCCATCCGGATGCCGAGCGGCTTGAACTCCCGCGTGACCGGGCCGCGCTGGCGGTTATCCAGGAGATACGCGTCGATCGCCGGCCGCCCGACGATGCTCGACCCATCGCGCCGGACGTACAGGACCGTCGGCATCGCGGCCCCGGCGAGCGGGTCGACAGGCAGCACGGTCGAGCGCTCGCCGTCCCAGACAGCGACCGACGTGTTGGAGGTACCGAAGTCGAGACCGAAACGCACGGCGCGCGATTGTCCCACTCGGGGACGACCGCGCGTGTATTTCCGCGGGCCGCCGGTGCGTCTTCGCCTGATGGCTGGCTCTTCTTGCGCGTGGCGGCCGACAAGGGTTGTGCAGCCAACGGCAGAAGTCTTGACAATGGCGTTGACAGGTTTTATACAAAAGCGCATGGCAGGTGGTCACCGACCCGTCTACGTCATCTCCATCGCGGCCGGTCTCGCGGGCTGCCATCCGCGGACGCTACGGATCTACGAGGAGGAGGGCCTGCTCGAACCGGTCCGGACCGAGACGAACATCCGCCTCTACTCCGATGACGATCTGCAGCGCGTACGCGTGATCCGGTACCTGACACAGGTGCGCGGCGTGAACCTCGCGGGCGTGAAGCTGCTTCTTCACATGCGCGATGCTGCGGACCTGATGGAGGACCTCATGCGCGAGCTCGCAGAGCTCGGCAGCGAAAAGGACGACGTGGACGGACAGGTGGACACCGCCGACCAAAGACCAAAGCGCGGCCGAACAGACGGCACGCGCTTCTAAGAGGAGGACGAACATGACCATCGCCCGATTCACGCCAATGACCGACATCGTGTCCCTCCGCGACGCCATGGATCGTCTCTTCGAGGAGAGCTACATCCGTCCGACCGTTTGGACGGGGCTCGCCGCGGGCCAAATGGCGGTCCCGGTGGACCTCTGGGAGACGAAAGACGCCTATCACCTCCGCGCTGATCTTCCCGGTGTGACTCCGAATGAATTGGAGATCAACGCAACGAGCGATTCCATCTCGATCGGTGGCGAGGTCAAGGGCCGGACCGACGTGAGTGAGGACGGTTGGCTCCGACAGGAGCGGCGCGCGGGCAAGTTCCAGCGCGCCTTCACCCTTCCCGTCGCGATCGATCCGACCAAGGTCGAGGCGACCTTCGAGAACGGCGTTCTGCAGCTCGTGCTGCCGAAGGCTGAGAACGTGAAGCCCAGGACCATCAAGGTCAACGCGACCGGCGGGAACTCGAAGTAGTACCAATAGGAACGCACGGGGCGTGGCCGGGCGGAATGGTGCGCCCGGCCACGCCGTTTCACATGACGAGCGCGCAACGCATCTGACCTGAACCGCGAAAAGAAACAGAGGACCAAAATGACGGACGAAACGAAGACGACCACGCCGACGGGCGCGTACCCGAGCGATCTACCGGTGGTACCCCTGCGCGAAGCGGTCGTCTTCCCGAAGCTGGTCGTGCCACTCGGCGTCGGCCGCGAGAAGTCCGTCGCCGCGATCAACGCCGCGATGGCGGAAGAGCGGCACCTCATCGTGCTCGTCGCCCAGCGCGACGCCGAGATCGACGACGTGCAGCCCGAGCAGATCCACAACGTGGGCACCGTCGCCGAGATCGTGCGTCTGCTTCGCATCCCGGACGGCAGTGCGCAGATCATCGTCCAGGGCGCCCAGCGTGTACGCATCACCGGATACCAGCCTGAGTCGCGATTCTTCCGCGTCACCTTCGAGCCCATCGAAGAGGAGCTCGGTGACCCGGTGGAGCGCGAGGCGCAGATGCGCAACGTGAAGGCGCTCTTCGAGCGCTACGTCGACAACGGGGGATCCATCCTGCCCGAGCTCGCGATGACCGCGAAGAACACCGATGACCCGGCGCACTTCTCGGACCTCGTCGCATCGAGCCCGGACCTCACGCTGGAGCAGCGCCAGCAGCTTCTCGAAACGCGCAACGTCATCGAGCGACTGCGCTTCCTCGGCGTGTTCCTCGCGAAGCAGAACGAGATCCTCGAGCTGAAGCAGAAGATCCAGAGCGAGGTCCAGCAGACGCTCGACAAGACGCAGCGCGAATACATCCTGCGCGAGCAGATGAAGGCGATCCAGAAGGAGCTCGGCGACGACGACCAGGGCTCCGAGGTGCGGGAGCTGCGCGAGAAGATCGAAGCGGCCGGCATGCCCGATCCGGTGAAGGAGAAGGCGCTCAAGGAGCTCGGCCGGCTCGAGAAGATCCCGCAGGCGTCGCCCGAGACAGGAGTTATCCGCACCTACGTCGACTGGCTGGTATCGCTGCCGTGGAAGGTCGCGGCGAACGACGACTGGGACATCGCTCAGGCGGCGAAGATCCTCGACGAGGACCACTACGGCCTGCCGAAGGTCAAGGACCGGATCATCGAGTACATGGCGGTGCGCAAGCTCTCGCAGAACCTGCGCGCCCCGATCCTCTGCTTCGTCGGCCCGCCGGGCGTCGGCAAGACGAGTCTTGGCAAGTCGATCGCGCGCGCGATGGGTCGCAAGTTCATCCGCATGTCGCTCGGCGGCATCCGTGACGAGGCCGAGATCCGCGGGCACCGCCGCACCTACGTCGGCGCGCTCCCCGGCCGGATCCTCCAGAACATGAAGACCGCCGCTGAAGTGAACCCCGTGTTCATGCTCGACGAGATCGACAAGGTCGGCGCGGACTTCCGCGGCGACCCGAGCTCGGCGCTGCTCGAGGTGCTCGACCCCGAGCAGAACAACACGTTCTCCGACCACTACCTCGAGGTGCCGTACGACCTCTCGAAGGTCATCTTCATCACAACGGCCAACGTCGAGGACACGATCATCGCGCCGCTTCGCGACCGCATGGAGATCATCCGTCTCCCCGGCTACACCGAGGAGGAGAAGCTTCACATCGCGAAGGGCTACCTCGTCCCGCGCCAACTGAAGCAGCACGGCCTCGCCGGCGGCGAGCGTACCGACGGCGAGGTGAAGACGGACGGTCCGGTCTCGCAGGACGGCACGAACGTCCAGCCGGCCGTGACGCCCGCGATCGAGCCCAAGCTCGTGATCGGCGACGAGGTTCTCCGGGAGCTCGTCCGCCGCTACACGCGCGAGGCCGGCGTCAGGAACCTCGAGCGCGAGATCGGCACGATGTGTCGCAAGGTCGCGCGTGCGATCGCCGAGGGCAAGACCGACAAGGTCGAGATCACACTCGACAAGGTCTCCGAGTACCTCGGCCCACAGCGCTTCGACTACGGCCTGGCCGAGGAAGAGGATCAGGTCGGGGCCGCCACCGGCGTCTCGGTCTCCGAGGCGGGCGGTGACGTGCTCACCGTCGAGGCCACCGTCATCGACGGGAAGGACGAGGACTTCACACTCACCGGCCAGATCGGCAAGGTGATGGAGGAGTCCGCCCGCGCCGCGCTCTCTTACGTCCGAGCTCACGAGCGTGACTTCGGGATCCCGAAGGGATTCTTCGAGGACCACGCGATGCACATCCACGTCCCCGCGGGCGCCATCCCCAAGGATGGTCCGTCCGCCGGCGTGACGATGGCGACCGCCATCGTGTCCGCCCTCTCGGGCCGCCGCGTCCGACGCGACGTCGCGATGACCGGTGAGATCACGCTGCGCGGTCGCGTCCTTCCGATCGGCGGGGTGAAGGAGAAGCTGCTCGCGGCGCACCGCGCCGGGATCAAGGTCTTCATCCTCCCCGAGAAGAACAAAAGGGACCTGATCGACATCCCCAAGGAAGTTCTCGACACGGTCGAGATCAAGACCGTCGACAACGTCGACCAGGTCCTGAAGATCGCCCTCCAGCCGGGAGGGCCGACTGTGACGCCGGCGCAGATCGAGGCGGCCGCGCATACGTCGATCGTCCCGCCGCCGGCACACTAGAGGGGTTGCAGGGGTGACTCCGCCGCTGAAGAGGGGGTTGCAGAGGGTTCTCCCCCTGCGATAAACGGGCATGCCGGTCGAATACAAGGACTACTACAAGACACTCGGCGTCTCGAAGAACGCGAGCGCCGAGGAGATCAAGAAGGCATACCGCAAGGCCGCGCGCCAGCACCATCCCGACATCAACAAGAAGCCTGAGGCCGAGAAGCGCTTCAAGGAGATCAACGAGGCCAACGAGGTGCTCTCCGATCCCGAGAAGCGCAAGCGCTACGACACCGTCGGTCCGGAGTGGGAGCGCTTCCGGCAAGGCGGCCAGCAACCCGGTGGATTCCAGTGGGTCTACACCGGCCAACCCGGCCAGGACCCGTTCAACGGCGGCGAAGCGGGAGGGTTCTCCGACTTCTTCCGCACGCTGTTCGGCGAGGGACAGACGGACTTCGACGCCGGGACACTCTTCGGGCGTCCGAGCACGCGGCGGCGTCGTGCGGTTGCGGGTACGGATGTCGAGAGCGAGGTCGAGGTAACGCTGGCGGAGGCGTACAAGGGCACCGAGCGATCGGTCGAGATGCGCCTCCCCGATGGAGCGACGCGCCGCCTCAGCGTGAAGATCCCGGCGGGCGTGAAGGACGGTCAGCGCATCCGGCTCGCGGGACAGGGCGCGCCGGGCAGCGCGGGCGGACCATCGGGCGATCTTTTCCTCCGCGTGCGTGTGAGGCCGCATCCGGTCTTCGAGCGAGACGGTGAGGATCTGAGGCTGGTGTTACCCGTGGCTCTGCACGAGGCGCTGCTCGGCGCGGAGGTCACGGTCCCGACACTCAAAGGACGCGTGTCGCTCCGGATACCGCCCGAGACTCAGAACGGCCGGACCATCCGGCTCGCGGGGCAGGGGATGCCGCGCGCGACCGGTGGGCACGGCGATCTGTACCTGACCGTCAAGGTCGTGCTGCCGACGAAGCTGACCGACAAAGAGCGCGAGCTCGTCACGGAGCTCGCGACGACACGCGCTGGTGAGGATCCCCGCAAGGGACTCCTCTAAAGAGATTGAGCAGGTAGTGAAATGATCGATCCGAAGAAGCTCACAGAGAAATCGCAAGAAGCGATCATCAGCGCGCAGCAGCGCGCGACCGAGAACGGACACAGCCAGATCGATGTCGAGCACATCGCCGCTGCGCTGCTCGAGCAGCAGGGCGGGGTCGTGCCGAGCGTACTGACGGCGCTCGGCGTTCAACCCGCGCAGCTCACTGCCGCGCTGCACACCGAGCTCGAGCGACAGCCGAAGGTCTCCGGCAACGTGCAGATCGGCGCGTCCGCGCGTCTCGGGCGCGTGCTGCAGCAGGCGCAGAAGGAAGCAGACGCGCTCGGCGACGAATACGTCTCGACCGAGCACCTGCTGCTCGCGATGACCGCCGACAACGGTTACACCGGCCAGGCGCTCAAGCGCCTCGGCATCACGCACGAGCGCGTGCTGGGTGCGCTCAAGGACGTGCGGGGCAACCAGCGCGTGACCGACGCGAATCCGGAGGGCAAGTACCAGTCCCTTGATAAATACGGCCGCGACCTCACCGACCTAGCGCGAAAGGGCAAGATCGATCCGGTCATCGGCCGCGACGAGGAGATCCGACGGGTCATTCAGGTGCTGTCGCGTCGCACGAAGAACAACCCCGTGCTCATCGGCGAGCCAGGCGTCGGCAAGACCGCGATCGTCGAGGGACTCGCGCAGCGCATCGTTCGCGGCGACGTCCCGGAGGGCCTCAAAGAGAAGCGCATCTTCGAGCTGAACATCGGCTCGCTCCTCGCGGGCGCGAAGTACCGCGGCGAGTTCGAGGAGCGGCTCAAGGCCGTCCTGAAGGAGATCGCGTCGAGCGAGGGCCAGATCATCCTGTTCATCGACGAGCTCCACACCGTCGTCGGGGCCGGCGCGGCCGAGGGCGCGGTGGACGCCGCGAACATGCTGAAGCCGATGCTTGCGCGCGGCGAGCTTCACACGATCGGCGCGACGACGCTCGACGAATACCGCAAGCACATCGAGAAGGACGCCGCGCTCGAGCGGCGCTTCCAGCCGGTGTACGTCGGCGAGCCGTCGATCGAGGACACGATCTCGATCCTGCGCGGGCTGCGCGAGCGCTACGAGGTGCACCACGGCGTGCGCATCCAGGACTCCGCGCTCGTCGCGGCCGCGACCCTTTCCGCGCGATACATCTCCGACCGGTTCCTGCCGGACAAGGCCATCGACCTCGTGGACGAGGCGGCGTCGAAGCTCCGCATGGAGATCGACTCGATGCCCGCCGAGCTCGACGAAGTGGACCGGCGGATCCGCCAGCTCGAGATCGAGCGCGAGGCCCTCCGAAAGGAGACCGACGAGGCCAGCAGGGAGCGCCTCGTCCGTCTCGAGAAGGAGCTCGCGAACCTGAAGGAATCGTCCGAGGGCCTGCGCTCCAGATGGCAACAGGAGAAGGCCGCGATCCAGCAGATCCGCGAGAAGAAGTCCCAGCTCGAGCAGGTACGCATGGACATCGAGAAGGCCGAGCGTGCCGCCGATTACGGCAAGGCCGCCGAGCTGAAGTACGGGACCCTCGCCGCGCTCGAGCGAGAGGTCCGCGAGGCGGAGGAGAAGCTCGCGTCGCTGCAGCGCGGCGAGAAGCTGCTCACCGAGGAGGTCACGCCCGAGGACATCGCCGAGGTCGTCGCGAAGTGGACCGGCATCCCGGTCACCAAGCTCCTCGAGGGCGAGGTCTCGAAGCTCCTTCGGATGGAGGAGAACCTCCACGCTCGCATCGTCGGACAGGAGGAGGCGGTGACCGCGGTCGCCAACGCAGTGCGGCGCGCGCGCGCCGGTATGCAGGATCCGAACCGTCCGCTTGGCTCGTTCCTGTTCCTCGGTCCCACCGGCGTGGGCAAGACCCTTCTCGCCAAGGCGCTCGCGGAATTCCTGTTCGACGACGAGAAGGCGATGGTCCGCATCGACATGAGCGAATACATGGAGAAGCACACCGTCGCTCGCCTCATCGGCGCGCCACCCGGGTACATCGGATTCGAGGAGGGCGGGCAGCTGACCGAAGCGGTCCGACGCCGACCCTTCGCGGTGCTCCTACTCGATGAGATCGAGAAGGCTCATCCGGACGTCTTCAACGTCCTGCTGCAGGTGCTCGATGACGGCCGTCTCACCGACGGTCACGGTCGGACGGTCAGCTTCAAGAACGTGGTGATCATCATGACCAGCAACGTCGGCTCGACGTTCATCACCGAGCTCGCGGACCAGCCCGAGATGATGCGGAAGCGCGTCATGGATGCGCTCCGCGGGCAGTTCCGTCCCGAGTTCCTCAACCGCGTCGACGAGATCGTCATCTTCAAGAACCTCGTGACCGAGCAGCTCATGGAGATCGTCGAGAAAGAAGTGCAGATCCTGGCGAAGCGTCTCGCGGAGCGCAAGCTCACTCTCGAGCTCACGAGGAACGCAAAGGCGTTCGTCGCGAAGGAGGGCTGGGATCCGGCCTACGGTGCCCGTCCGATCAAGCGCACGATCCAGCGCCTCATCCTCGACCCGCTCGCGCAGAAAGTGCTGTCCGGCGAGTTCAAAGAAGGCGACACCGTCGTCGTTGACGCTGACAACGGCAAGGTCGTCTTCTGGTCGCAGCAGTACGCCGCGGAGAAGGCCGAGGAACATGAGAAGAAGCCGGTCGGCGCGGGGAAGATGAACTAGCACACTGTTCGCGGCGAGGGCCCGTTTAGCCTAGAACGATGAGGGCTCTCGCCGCACTGCTCGTCACGCTATCTGTGTCATGCGGCGCGATACCGGCGAGCGTCGGTCTGAACACGTCATCACCGACGGCCGCAGCGGTCCCGTCGACAGCGGCGGCGAGCGCTTCCATCGCAGCGTCCGCGACGGCTCGTCCTACGCCCACGCCGAGTCCGACACCGAAGCCGATCGCGGACATCGTCGCGCAGATCAACCCAGCCAAGCTCGACGATCATCTGCGCGCCCTGACCTCCTTCGTATCGCGTCATCCACTGCATCCGGGACACGCCAGGGCGGTCGCATACCTCATGGAGCAGCTGACCGCGATCCCGGGCGTGGTCGTGCAGGACATCCCGACTTCGTACAACGGTGTCAGGCTCGACAACATCTTCGCGACGATCAATCCGCTCGCCGCCGGCGCCGAGGGCTTCCTCGGCGGCGCCGGGATGGTCTGCGCGCACTACGACTCCACCGCGAATCGCACGCCGGGCTGGCGTCCCGCGCTCGATCCCGCGCCGGGCGCCGACGACAACGCGACCGGTACCGCCGCGCTGCTCGAGTACGCGCGGATCCTCGCCGCGGATCGCGCGTCGTTGCGCATGCCGATCGTGCTCGCGTTCTTCGACGGCGAGGAGTACTTCTTCAAGGGCAGCCTCGCCTATCTGCAGTCCCTTCCGCCGCCGAATCCGTACCGTTGGGTGATCAACATCGACATGGTCGGATTCAATCCGCTCGCAGACCGCCTCGACCTCGTCTACTACACGGCGAAATCCGCAGGGCTGCGCGACCGCGTGAAGGACGCGAACCAGCGCTACGCGATCGGCATCTCGCCTCTCGTCGAGCAGCTCGCGACCACCGACGCGTTCATCCTCGATGCCGCGCCCTTCGGTCTCGTCGGCGGCATCCCATCGGTCGCGCTGGTGCAACGCTACGGTGAGATCGACTCGACGTTCCCCGGCAACTTCACGTTCCACACGGTGAACGACACTCCCGACAAGATCACG
This sequence comes from Candidatus Limnocylindria bacterium, assembly GCA_036523395.1. Classification (NCBI taxonomy): domain Bacteria; kingdom Bacillati; phylum Chloroflexota; class Candidatus Limnocylindria; species Candidatus Limnocylindria bacterium. The sequence goes on from DATDEH010000072.1 coordinate 18,392, forward strand.
AACAAGCGCCTCTGGCTCAAGGCCGCGAAGCTGACGCTCGCAACTGCGCTCGATCTCGCGCGCGGTGGGGCGCAGCTCTGACCCGGCGCATCAGCGTCCGCGCACAGCTCGCGATCTTCGGGGCACTCGTGGCGATCTTCGTGATCGCGTTCCTTTATCTGCGCCCCGGGGTTGGCGCCCTCAGCGACGCCGAGTACGTCGCCATCGCGAAGGCAACGCCGCAGGGACAGCTCTACTTCAAGAAATATGACGCGCCGTGCCAGGTCATACGCGTGTTCACCGTCCAGGTGAACTGCGATTACGTGCCCCCCGGCGCGACCGCGACGGAGAAGTTCCGCGCGAACATCGATCCACGAACGAACGCGGTCATCGAGGTCGAGGTGGACTTCACTCCCTGACGCTCAGCTCCTTTGCGAGGGTCGCCAAGCCTCGGCGTTGTAGCTGCTCGACCGCTCCTTCGGTCTTCCCCAGCACCTGCGCGGTCTCCCGGCTGCTGAAGCCGAGCACAAAGCGCATCACGACCGTCGAACGCTGATCGTCCCCGAGCTTCGCCAGGGCCGCCTGCAGCGTGACCCGCTCGACCACGTCCCCGGAGCGATCGTGGGAAACGAGGTCTGGCACATCTTCCAAAGGGAGCTGCGGCTTCGCCTTCCGGCCGCGATCGATGATGGTGTTCCGAGTGATCCTGATCAGCCATCCGGTGAACTGGACGGCGGTGCCCCGAAACCGCCTGACGTTCTCGATGGCGCTGAGGAACGCGTCGGCCGCCGCGTCCTCGGCGTCCGCGACCGTTCGGGTGTGAAAGTAAGCGAAGCGATACACGCTGGGATAACACGCCTCGTAGAGCCGGGCGAACGCGTCGCGGTCGCCGCGACGCGCCGCGTCGATGAGCTCTTCATCGGGGATCACCCCGGCGATTCTGCGACGTTCCGCTGCGCCGGGGCCGGACCTTACTTCTGTCCGTCGTCCTGGTTGTTGTTGTTGCCGTTAGCGCCATTGCCGCTGGTGCCGGCGCCGCCGCTCGCGCCCGTGGCCGGTGTCGCGGCTCCGTTGTCCTTGTGGTCCATGTCCCCGTGAGTTCCGGCGCCCGCGGTCTTGTTCTCCTTGGCGCCGTCTTCGTTCGTGCCGCACTCGTTGTTGCCCTTGTCGGTCGACGCCTGCTCGTCGTGCATCTTGCCGTTCTCGTCGGCGTCGCTGGCGACCTGTTTGTCCTGCTCGTCCGCGTCCAGGTTGTTCGCGCCCGTGTCGGTGCTGCCATCGGTGTTGCACGTGTCGCCGGCGAGCACCGCGACCTCGACCGCGAGCGTCGTCGCAGAGCCGGCGATGAGCGCGGCCGCGGCGAAGACGCTGATGAAGAGTGCTCGAAGATGAGTCCTCATATGTCGTTCCTCCTGTCGAATGCGCGTCGGGTTGATCGCGTGATCTGCGGAATAAGACGTACGGAAGGGCCGGAACCTACGGCCTAGTACCTTCGTTCTGTCCGTTCGGCCCGTTCTGCCCGTTCTGTCCATCGTTCTCGTCGCGGTCGGCGTCGCGATCGAGGGCGGACTGCACGCCGTTCAGGACGTTGTTGTTCTCCCCATTCGCTTCCTGACGGGACTCCTCGAGGCGGTCCCGGGCCCCGCGCTCGAAGGCGGCAAGGTTCCTCTGCTCGAGTTGGCGTTGCCCGTCGGGCAGGCGTGCGATGTCAGCGCGAGCGCGCGCGAGATAGCGGAGCACGTCGTCCAGCGTCACGCGCAGCGCGTCTGGTGACGCTTTCTTGGCGGCGCTCGCCGCTTGGGCGACGCGACGGTCGGCCACGCTCAGAGACGCGCTCGCGGATCCGCTGGCCGATCGGGGCAGCGTGAGATACGCGTCGTCGAGCCCGCGCTGGAGCGCGAACAGGGGTTCGCCTGGCGTGCTGGCATACGCGGCTCCGCCGAGGCTCAGGACGAGCAACACCACCGTGGCGAATGCGAACGCCGGCCGCAGCCAGACCAGTCCGCGCGGCCGCGGGGCCGTCGCGCGGCGGCGGATCCGATCGAGCGAACCGACCGGAGGCTCGATCGCGCGGCCCTCGGTGACGAGGAGCTGGGCGGCCCTCGCCAACGGGCGCAGGTCCGCGTGTAGCTCGGAAGGGTCGACCGCCTCCCCGCTCGCGAGACGGTCTAGGGCATCGCGTTCAGCCTGATCCATCGCCGAGAAAGACGTTCAGGCGGGCCGAAAACCTACGGCCTCGTGCCTGTCAGACCCTGATGCTCGCCGCCGAGTAGATCCGCCGGAGGAATCTGCTGGGTACGCTCGCGAGCTCGCGCGTGCCTGTGAAACCGTTCGCATCGGCGAGCGCGCGCCACGTCTCGAACGTCAGCGGGTGCGGGACCCACGTGTTCCCGTGATCGGCGTCGTATTCCACGAGCAGCAGGCGTCCGGATGGCTTGAGCATCGTACGCACGATCTCGAGCACCGGCGCCTTGTCGCGAACGAAATGCAACGAGTTCGCCATCACGACACCGTCGAGGGACGCGAGGTCGACCGCCTTCGTGAAGTCCGCGGCAAGCGTGCGGACCGTCGCGCCACCCGGTCGAACCGCGCGCTCGAGCTGGCGCAGCGCGCCGCGGTCACGGTCGACCGCGACGACCTCGCCTTCAGGTCCGACGAGCTCCGCGAGCGCGAGCGTGAAGGCGCCCGTCCCGGCGCCGAGGTCGGCCCACCTCCCGCCGCGCGTGACTCCGTCCCGAAGGAGGCGAACGTGCTCCGCGTGATCCATCAGGCCTTGCGGCCGAGGTCCGCCTGCGCCCACCCGTCGGTCGAGAGCACCAGCGTCACCGGGCCGTCCGCCTCCAGGACGATGCGCATATCGGCCCCGAATCGTCCCTGGGCGACGGCGGCGTTCGCGCCGCGGAGCACGCCGCAAAACGCTTCGAAGAGCCGCCGGCCGAGCTCCGGTGCCGCGGCCGCAGTGAAGTCCGGCCGCCGCCCGTGGCGGACGTCGCCGTAGAGAGTGAACTGGGGGATGACGAGGACGCTTCCGCCGGTGTCCTTCAGTGTGCGGTCGAGGCGGCCGCGGCCGTCATCGAAGATCCGCAGAGCGAGGATCTTCGCCGCGATGCGCTCGCCGTCCTCGGGCCGATCGTCGGCCGCGACGCCGAGGAGCACGCTGAGACCCGGCCCGATCGTCGCGAGGGTCTCCTCCGCGACGTGAACGGAAGCGGAGCGCACACGCTGAACGACCGCGCGCACCGCCGTCTGTCCTGTCTAGTCCAGCATCCAGGGGTTGTCCCCGCGGACGACCGACTCGACCTCGCTTGCGGAGAGGTGCCCGGGCGCGAAGACCGTCATGCTCTTGTCGAGCGGTAGCCGCGTGATGTACGTGACCTTGCCAAAGCGGTAGCCGTGCTGGAACAGAAAAGGCTTGCCGTCGATCTCGATGCGCTGCCGGCGATCTGTGGATGTAACGGGCACGACGTCAGTATGTCGAAGCGCCCGACCGACCGCCCCTCAGGGCTATTCGGTGAACGGCCAGGGCGCGGGCGCTGGCTGCGGTGCCTCGGCACCGGGAAGTCCCGGGTCGTACGGCACGACGTTGAGGGACGATCCACCGTCGTCCGCAGCCGCCACGTTCGCTGTGAGCGCGAGGATCATGAGCGTCATCACCAGGGCGCCCATGAGTCGCTTCCGAAGTGGTGTCACCTCTGTCTCCCCTCGTTCCCTCCCCCGTTCGGCGGATTGTGCCCGCTGAGAGGGGTTGGCTATCGTCTGGCGAGTCTACGAACGCTGAACATGCAGGCGCAATGCGAAACAGGACGCCTGTCTGTCAGTTCGGTGACATTGGAGCGATGTGACGACCACTGACATGCTGGCGAAACCTAACGGGACGAACGGACTCGGGGCCCGCGTACGCGAAGCGCGACGCGAAAGAGGCATGAGCCAGGCTCAGCTGGCCGGCGAGGAGCTCACCAAGGGGTTCATCAGCCAGGTCGAATCCGGCCTCGTTCGCCCATCTGTTCGTTCGCTCCAGATCCTCGCGGCGCGGCTCGGTAAGAGCCTGGATTACTTCCTCGGCGACGAGCCGCTCGCCACGTCGAAACGTCTTGTTTTCCACCGTTTGGCCGCGGAAGCCGCCGCCGAGCGGCGCGACTGGACCGTCGTCCGGGATGAAGTGACCCAGGCCCTCGTGGACAAGCCCGAGAAGCGCGAGCGCGCGACGCTGCTGCGCTTCCTGGCGCAAGCAGAGATGAACACCGGAAATCGTGAGGTCGCCTTCGACCGCATCGGCGAGGCGCTCTCGCTCATCGACGCGACGGCGGACGCCGCCGAGGTCGCGCACCTTCTGCACCTCCGTGGCATCGCGTACGGACAGATCGGTCAGTACGTCGCCGCAGCGGAGGCGCTCGAGGCGGCGCGCGACGCGATGGAGCGGCACGAGGTCAGCGATCCCCGTCTACGCGCACGCATCCTCGTCGCGCTCGGCACCGCCTATCGCCGTCTGAACCGTACCGCCAAGGCCATGCAGACCTATGTCTCGGCGCTGGACCTCGCGAGCGGCATCGACGAGCTCCGCCTCGCGGCGCAGGGCTACATGGGTGTTGCGGTCTCTCTCTATGACGCTGGTGAGCTCGACGGCGCGATCGCGAACTACCGCCGCGCGCTCGATCTCTTCACCCGTGTTGAAGACACCACGTTCCAGCTCCAGGTGCTGCACTCGCTCTCGTCGATCCACTTCGAGATGGGCAAGACCGATGAGGCACGTGAGCTCGCCCAGCGTGGCGCAGCGACGGCCCGCATGGTCCACGACGAAGGAATGGTCGTCGTCGCCGAGCTTGTGATCGCGCGGATCGCCCTCGTGAATGGCGACGCGGAGCAGGCGCTGAACATCGCGCGCCACGCCGAGAAAGTCCTCACCGATCAGCCCGTGCAGCGCGCCGACGCGCTCCGCGTCATCGGCGCGGCGAACGACGCGCTCAAGGCGTTCACCGCGAGCGACCGCGCGTACCGCAAGGCCGTCGAGCTCCTTGTGGAGGTGGGCGACCACCCGAACCTCTCGACGTTCGCTGCCGAGTACGCGATGAAGCTGCGCGCGCGCGGCGAGACCGATCAGGCCTTCCGCTACCTCGAGCTCGCGCGCACCCCGGTGTCCACCAACCGCACCTAGCGCGACGCTCTCGCGCGCTCGCTAAGATTTCGCTCGTGCCCCGCGATGCCGTCACGTATGACAACGAAGGCGTCGCCGCGGTCCTTGATGAGATCGGCGATCTCCTCGAGTTAAAGGGCGAGAACGTCTTCCGCGCGGTCACTTACCGGGCCGTCGCTCGCGCGATCCGCGATCTGCGCGAGCCGATCGCCGCGCTGGTCGAGCAGGATCGCCTCGGCGAGATACCCAAGGTCGGTCCGTCGGTCCGCGACGCGATCGTCCAGCTCGTCAGCACGGGAACGTCGCAGCGTCACGAGGAGCTCAAGGCCGCGGTGCCCACCGGTCTCCTCACGCTCCTGAGCGTGCCGGGCGTCGGACCGGCGACCGCGCGGATCATCTACGACAACCTGAGGATCACGACCGTCGACGATCTCGAGGAGGCCGCGAAGGCCCATCGCCTGCGTGAGCTGCCCAAGATCCAGGCGAAGACCGAGGAGAACATCCTCAAGTCGATCACGTCACTCAAGCAGCGCAGTGGCCGCACTCTGGTGCACCACGCTCGCGAGGCCGCGAGCTCGATGGTCGATTGGCTGCGGCAGGAGACACGGATCGAGGCGGTCTCCATCGCGGGGAGCCTGCGGCGCTACCGCGAGACGATCGGCGACATCGATCTGCTCGTCGCGTCGACCACGCCGGGGCCGGTGATGGACGCGCTCGTGCGAGCACCCGCGGTGGAGCGCGTGCTCGCGAAGGGGGAGACGAAGACGTCGGTGATCGTCGCGCGCGGCCTGCAGATCGACCTGCGCGTCGTGCCGCCGGACTCCTGGGGCGCCGCGATGGTCTATTTCACTGGGTCGAAGGAGCACAACGTCCGGCTGCGCGGCCACGCGCTGAAGAAGAAGCTCCTGCTCAACGAGTACGGGCTCTACCGGGTGGGCGCGGAGGCACGCGGTCAGGAGATCGCCTCGCGCACGGAAGAGGAGATCTACGCCGCGCTGGGGATGGACCTCATCGCGCCGGAGCTGCGCGAGGATCACGGCGAGATCGACGCCGCGATCGCGCACACCCTTCCGGCGCTCGTCACTCTCGCTGACATGCGGGGCGATCTCCACACCCATACGAACTGGACCGACGGCCGCGACACGCTCGCCGACATGGCGCGCCGCGCGCGCGACAAGGGCTACTCGTACTACGCCGTCACCGACCACTCGCCCGGCCTGGGCTTGGTGAATGGTCTCGGTCCCGAGCGCATCACCGCCCGGATCGAGGAGGCCCGTCGGCTCAGTGAGGAGCTCGCGCCGTTCCGGATCCTCGTGGGCACCGAGGTCGATATCCGAGCGAACGGGACGCTCGACTACCCCGACGAGATGCTGGCGCGCTTCGACATCGTGAGCGCGTCGGTGCACTCCGCGTTCGGCCAGACGCGCGACGTCATGACCGAGCGGGTGCTCACCGCGATGCGGCATCCGCTCGTCACCCAGATCTCACATCCGACCGGGCGGCTCCTCGAGCGGCGCGATCCACACGCACTCGATCTCCAGGCGCTCATCGACGCGGCCGCCCTGACGGGGACGTGGATCGAGATCAACGGTGGACCCGAGCGGCTCGACCTCCCGGACGTCTGGGTACGGAAGGCGCTGGACAAAGGAGTGACGCTCGTCGCGAACTCCGACGCGCACCGTACCGAAGAGATCGACTGGATGGAGTACGCGGTCGCGACCGCGCGTCGCGGCTGGGCCACGCGCGCTTCGATCGCGAACACCGCCGCTCTCGATGACATGCTCGCGAGGCGCAAGCGCCGCGCATGACGCGAGCGCGTTTCGTCGTGCGCGGTCTCGTGCAGGGCGTGAACTTCCGCGCCGCCGCGGTGCGCGAGGCGACGGCTCACGGACTCACGGGCTGCGTTTGGAATACCGACGACGATGCGGTCGAGCTCGTTGCCGAAGGCGACGCGGATGCTCTCGCTCTACTTGAGCGATGGCTGGCACGCGGACCGAGCCTGGCCCGCGTCGAGCGCGTCGAGCGCATGGATCTCGGCGGTGTGCGGCGTTATCAGGACTTCAGCGTCGCGTACGCGGCGCCGGAGTGATCTAGCGCCGCCGCCGCTTCTTGCGCCGCTCCGGCTGTGGGAAGTAACGCTGACGGCGCTGCTCGCGTTCCCAGGCAGCTTCCTGCGGCGGTAGCACGTAGAGATACATCAGTCCGAGCGCCGCGATGTTCGCCGCGATCGTGACGCCGATCACCCAGAACGGCAACTTCGCGATGATCCAAACCATGAGCACGATGAGGAACACGATGTTGGTCCAGAACGCCCACGATTTGAGCGTGTTCTCAGCCGGAGGCACGGGTCCGCGGCGCCGCCAGTTGTACCAAACGACGTTCGCGACAAGGGATATCGCGACCGCGTAAACAGCGGGCCAATAGAACCGTGACTCGGTATTGAAGGGCTGGGAAAAACGGTCAATGAAGTGACCGAGGTCGAACGGCACGGTCCGGCTATGCTAGCGACCGCCAGCGGGATTGACAGGAGACACCGTGCGAGCACTCCTCTCAGCTTCTGATACGACCGGTCTCGTCGCGTTCGCGCGCGGTCTGCGCGAGCTCGGCTGGGATCTCATCGCGACCGACGGCACGCGTGCCGCCCTCGCGATGGAGGGCGTTGACTCGAAGGCAGTCGAAGAGCAGACCGGCTCGCCGGTGCTGCTCGGCGGTCGCGTGAAGACGCTGCATCCGCGCATCCATGCCGCGCTCCTGGCGCGGCGGGACAACGAGTCGCACCGGGCCGAGCTCGCGCGCGAGGGCATCGAGCCGATCGACCTCGTAGCGGTCAACCTGTATCCGTACGCAAAGGCCGCAGCCGCAGGTAAGCGAGGTCTCGAGCTTCAGGAGCAGATCGACATCGGCGGCGCGACCCTGCTGCGCGCCGCGGCGAAGAACTATCAGGACGTCGTCGTGATCGCGAGGCCGGACCGGTACGGTGCCGTGCTCGACGAGCTCAAGGGCCGAGGCAATGTTTCACTAGAGACACGCCGGCTCCTCGCCGCCGAGGCGTTCTCGCACACCGCGGCGTACGACGCGACGATCGCGGCGCGCTTCGTCGGCGAGGCCGGCATCCAGTTCCCCGACGACATGACACTGTCGCTCCGCAAGGTGCGCGACCTTCGGTACGGCGAGAACCCGCATCAGCAGGCGGCCTTCTACGCGATCCGGGGTGAAGAGAGCGGCGCGATGGTCTCGATGGAGCAGATCCACGGACGCGCGGCGAGCTTCAACAACGTGCTCGACATCAATGCGGCGTGGCGCATCGTGTCCGACTTCGCGCAGCCGACCGTCGCGATCGTGAAGCATCAGAACCCATCCGGCATCGCGTCGGAGAGCGACATCACCAAGGCGTACCGCAGGGCGTTCATGGCCGACTCGGTCTCGGCGTTCGGCGGCATCGTTGGCGCGAACCGCCAGGTCACTCGCGAGCTCGCCGAGGCGATGCAGGACACGTTCTACGAGGCGATCATCGCGCCGGGGTACGACGACGACGCCCTACCGCTCCTTCGTCAGCGCAAGAACCTGGAGATCCTCGGGGTACCGAACGCGCTCGTTGACGGCCGTCGTGTCCGCCGCACCGACGATCACGCGCTCGATCTGAAGAAGGTCTCCGGCGGCATCCTGGTGCAGACGCCGGACGAGTCCGTGACCGAAGAGGGCAACTTCAAGGTCGTCACCGAGCGCACCCCAACGCTCGAGGAGCTCACCGACCTGCTGTTCGCGTGGCGATGCGTTCGCCACGTCACCTCGAACGCCATCGTCCTCGTGAAGGGCCTTGCGAGCGTCGGTGTCGGTCCCGGTCAGCTCTCGCGGGTGGTCGCGGTCGAGGTCGCCGTGCGCAAGGCGGGCGAGAACGCGCGCCTGGCGGTCATGGCCTCCGACGCGTACTTCCCGTTCCCGGACGGCATCGAGGTCGCCGCGCGAGCCGGCGTGACCGCGATCATCCAGCCCGGTGGCTCGCTGCGCGACGCGATGATGATCGAGACGGCCAACAAGCACCGCATGGCAATGCTGTTCACGGGCAGGCGACATTTCAAGCATTAGCCAGCCCGCGACACCAGTTTTTTCCCGGTCGTAACCTCTCCGGCATGACCGATCCGAACGGTGCGTCGACCCGGGAATTCGCGTCCTCGTTCAAACGCTTCATCGATGCGATGAACGCTGAGGCGGCGAAAGAGAGCAGCCCACTGCTCGAGCGACTGCGCGCGCATCTGGGCGGCGATCCCGGCCGCATGCCCATCGTCAGCGAGGACTTCGACAACTACGAGCATCCGAATGTCCAGGTCGCGCTCGACAAGGTGCTCTATTCGAACGGCCGGAGTGCTGATCTCGTCGGCTTCTCCGCTCCGAACAAACGATGGCAGCAGTTCGCGTTCTCGGATCTCCTGGCGACGAACAGCCCATACGGACGGATCTCGGAAGGCCCCGTCGACTATGTGAACTTCCATCTCGAGGGCGACCGGACCCTCGCGTGCGTCCAGTACGGGCTCTTCTTTGTGACCTCAGGCGACGATCGGATGACCGTCTTCGTGGTCGGGCCCCCGACCCTGGAGATGGGGCCGCGGACCCGGCTTCGCGTCGAGGTCGCGTGCTCCCGCCGCGATGCCGCTCTCGCGCTGCTGCGCGATCTCACTGCCGCGAGTAAGGAGCTCAACGTCTACCGCGGCAAAGCGATCTCGCTCGCACCTGGCCAGTACGGAGTGCAGTCGCTCGTGAAGTTCCACCGGCTGCCCAGCGTGCGCCGCGACGAGGTCGTACTACCCGACGGCGTGCTCGAGCGGATCGAGCAGCACGCGGTGCGCTTCTCCGACCACGCTGCGGCGCTGGTCGCGGCGAAGCGCTCGCTGAAGCGCGGCATCCTCCTCTACGGTCCGCCTGGCACCGGCAAGACGCTGACCGTCATGTATCTCGCCACGCAGATGACCGGCAGGACGCTGATCATCGTGACCGGCCTCGGCATGGGCGGTCTCGGCACGATCGGTCAATTCGCCAGAGTGCTGGCGCCCGCGACCGTCGTTGTCGAGGACGTCGACCTCATCGCGCAGGAGCGCGGCATGCCGGGCCAGCAGGCGAGCCCGCTCTTATTCGAGCTGCTCAACCAGCTCGATGGCCTTGCCGATGACGCCGACGTGCTCTTCATCCTGACGACGAACCGGCCGGACATCCTCGAGCCGGCACTCGCGGCTCGTCCTGGACGTGTGGACCTGGTCGTCGAGCTGCCTGTCCCAGATGCTCGAGGGCGCGCACGCCTACTCGAGCTCTATGCGCGCGGACTCACGCTAGAGGGCGTCGACTTCGCGCGTTACGTCGAGAAGACCGACGGAGCAAGTCCGGCGTACATCAAGGAGCTGCTGCGTAAGGCCGCGCTCCTCGCGGCGATCGCGGGATCGCGGGCCGTGACGCCGGAGCACTTCGACGCCGCGATGGATGAGCTCTCCGCCGGAGGCGAGCTCGCGAAGCGGATCGTCGGCTTCGGCACGTCGGGCGTCCCGCTGGGTCCGGTCGGACCGATGCGACCTGCGGGGTTCCCAGCGATCGAGGTCCGCCGGGCGCCCTGAGGCTAGGCGAGCTCGATGTAGCGGAACGCCTCCGCGGCCGGGAGGTTCCACGTCGCGCCGATGCTCTTCGCCCACGCCCGCATCCGCTTCGGGAATTCGGTGCGGCCGCCGAGCTGCGAGCGGTGTGCCTGGAGCGCCTTGATCTTCCTATCGAGTGTGCCGCTGATGTCGAACCACACGTTCGGCTCGCGTGAGCCGAAGAGGAGGACGCGCGAGACCCGATGCTTCGCGAGCTTGCCGCCGCTCAGCTGGTCGGGAAAGAACAGGTGATCGCGAGCGGCAATGACGCCGTCCATGCCGGACCACCCCGCGACCCGGTGATCCGGATGGATCTGGTAGTGGCTCCACGGATCGTTGGTGAAGACGAGATCCGGCTTGTGCATCCGGATCGCGAGGCACACCTCTTCACGAAGGGCCATGGATCGCTCGAGCTCGCCGTCGTGGTGACGCAGGAACACGAACTCCTTGACGCCGATCGCCTCACCGGCGGCCCGCTGCTCCTTCTCGCGCGTCTCGGCGAGGGTCTCGGGCGGCATCTTCGGATCGTGCGTGCCCTTGTCCCCGCTGGTGAGGAGGCAGTACGTCACGTGCGTCCCTCGCTCGATGAATGCCGCGAGTGTCCCCGAGCAGCCGAAGTCGACGTCGTCGGGATGCGCGACGACCGCCATCGCGCGCTTGGGGATCGCGAACGCGTCGGGCACGACTAGACCTTCACCGCCGGTGAGGATGCCAGAACCAGGTCGTAGAGCGCGTTGATCTTGTCGCCAACGTTCTGCCAGGTGTAGTGCTCGGCGCGATCGCGCGCGCCGTGCGCGAGATGCATCCGCAGACGGTGGTCCGTGAGCACCTGCTCGATCGCGTCGGCGAGCGCCTGGTCGTCGCCGGCGGGAACGAGCAGGCCGGACTCGCCGTGCTCGATCAGCGTCTGAAGGCCGCCGACGCGCGTGCCGACGACCGGTGTGCCGCAGGCCATGGCCTCGAGGGCGACGAGCCCGAACGATTCTGTTAGTGATGGGACCGCGCAGACATCGGCCGCGGCGTAGTAGAGCGCGAGCGTCTCCTGATCGAGCGAGCCGACGAAGTTGACGTTCGCCTCCAGGCGATGCTCGTGCACGAGCCGCCGGAGCTCGACGATCTTGTCGGTCTCGGGCGCGTCGTCACCCGGGTCGAGAGCTCCGCCGACGACGAGGAGGCAGACATCGCTGCGAAGGTCCGGCCGGCGCTGGAACAGCAGCCCGAGCGCGCGCAGCAGGACGTCGATCCCCTTGATCTGCTCGATGCGACCCACGAACAGCACGATGCGCTGGCACTGGTCGCGTCCGAGCTTCTCGCGCGCATCGGCCTGCCGGATCGGATGGAACAGCGTCGGGTCGACGCCGCACGGGATGATGTGGACCTTCGCCCCGTCCGCGCCGTAGAGCTCGCGCAGCTCGCCGAGCTCGATCTCGCTCGCCGCTACGATCGCCGCGGATTCCTGGACGGCCTCGCGCTCGATGGTGATGCGCACGTCGCTCTCGCCGTCGATGTCCTCGTCCATCACCTCGCGCTTCACCAGGCCGAGGGTGTGGAACATCTGGATGCTCGGCACGCGCCAGCGGGCGGCGAGGGTGCGCGCGACGCTCGCCGAGAGCCAGTAGTGCGCGTGGATCAGGTCGTAGGACCGACCTTCGGCGGCGACGTACTCGTCGAGCTTCGCGGTGAACTCGTCGAGGTGGTCGTACACGTCCATCTTCGGCCAGTAGCCGATCGGCCCCGACTCGATGTGGACCACGCGCGCGTTCTCGCCGAGCTGTTGGATCCGCGGGTCGTACTTCTCGCGCCAGCGGGTGAAGACGTCCACCTCGACGCCGCGCTTCCCGAGTACGCGCGCCAGCTCGCGAACGTAGACATTCATGCCACCCGAGTCTCGACCGCCAAGCTTTGCGAGCGGACATGCGTGGACCGACAGCATCGCGATGCGGCGAGTCACGACAGAGAGGCCTCGAGCTTCGCGAGCCAGCGGTCCGTCGCGCCGAGGTCGTACTTGTACGGCTCGTCGCCGCGCAGCAGGTCGTACGTATCGAAGCGCTCCGCGATCGCCTCGCGGATCGCCCAGGCGTGGCTCACGATCCCGATCGACAGTGAGGCGAGCGCGGGATCGTAGGCCGCGTTGTACAGCGCGAGCGTTCCGCGGTACGCGAACGCGAAGAGCACCGCGGCATCCTGGTCGTGCGCGCGCAGCACGCCGAGACGGAGGCGTCCCAGCGGGGCAAGCGCGTCGGCGATGTCGCGGAAGAAATGCTCGACGTCCGGTGTCATGAAGTCGGCTTTCTCACCGCGCGAGAGGCGGTGCAGCGAGAAGAAGCGATCGAGAGTCGCGCCGCGCTCGGCGTCCGTGGCCCACCGGAACGTCGCTTGCGTCGCGTTCTCGAGGCGGCGGATCTTCCGGCGCAGCTCGTGCCGCTCCTTCTTTCCCAGACTCTGCACGTACGTCTCGAAGTCGCCCGGCAGACCGAGGCGGGGGCTGGTGATCAGCCGTGAGCGCTCGACCCGATAGCGGCGCGTAGCGAGCACCGAAGCGATGGCCTCGAGCGTTGGCGCGCTTTCCGGGACGAACTCGAGGCGGACGCGCCGCGGCCGCTCGCCGGCGATCCACTCCGCGACCGCTGTCGCAACTGCGCGCTCCTTGCCGACCGGGGCGACCACGTCCTGTTCATCGGTCAGCTCGCCGCCGGCGAAGCGGAGCGTGCCGTCCATGTCACGCGCCAGCGCGGCGATACCGTGCGGCGCGTGGCCCACCGCGAGGGTGATCGCCTCGGCGCTGTCGTGTTCGCGCGCCACCGCCATCCACTCCGGAGTGAGGAAGATGCTCGCTGGCGATCGCCGCTCGGCGATCTGCGACCACGCTCCGGAGAGCTCGGCGGGGGCGCGCGGGGTACAGCCCGCGTCAGGCCCGGTCGTGAGGGTCACGTGCTTCCGAGTCTAGGGGGCACGCAGGAAGAACGTCCGCATCGTACCTATCATTCCCGCGTGCCCGAGCGCGACGCGCCGCGGGTCGTGATCGCTCCCCAATCGTTCAAAGGCAGTGCCGACGCGGTCGCGGTCGCGAGCGCGATCGCGCGCGGCGTGCGGCGCACATGGCCACGCGCCGTTTGCGTCGAGCTACCGCTCGCCGATGGGGGAGAGGGGACGACGCTTGCCCTCGTGCGAGCGACCGGTGGTGAGATGCGTGGCGCTCGCGTGCACGATCCGCTCGGACGCGAGATCGACGCGCAGTGGGGCGTGCTCGGTGACCGCGTCACCGCGGTCCTCGAGATGGCTGCCGCGAGCGGGTTGCCGCTGCTTCGAGTGGTTGAGCGAGATCCGCGCATCACATCGACGCGCGGCACGGGCGAGCTCATCCTGGCCGCAGCCGCGTCGGGTGCGCAGCGGATCGTGATCGGGATCGGCGGCAGCGCGACGAACGACGGCGGCGCGGGCATGGCGCGCGCGTTCGGCTATCGATTCTTCGACGCGCACGGTGCCGAGCTCGCCGAGGGTGGAGGCGCGCTCGTGCATCTCGCGCGCATCGAGGGACAGACCGATCCACGCCTCATCCGGCCCGCCATCGACGTCGCGTGCGATGTGCGCAATCCGCTGCTCGGTCCCGAGGGCGCCACAGCGGTCTACGGACCGCAGAAGGGCGCGACGCCGGAGATCCAACGCGCGCTCGAAGCCGCCCTCACGCGGTATGCCGACGTCGTCGAAGCGTTCGTGGGTCGCGACGTGCGGAGCGTGCCGGGTGCCGGTGCGGCCGGCGGCCTCGGGGCGGGGCTCATCGCGTTCCTCGATGCGCGGCTCGTCTCCGGATCGGCCCTGGTCCTCGACGCCGTCGGTTTCGATAAGCGTCTCGTCGGAGCGGACCTCGTGATCACCGGCGAGGGCCGGATCGATGGCCAGAGCAGCTACGGCAAGCTCACCCATGCCGTGACCGTTGCCGCCAAACGCCGCGGCGTCCCCGTCGTCGCGGTCGCGGGGACGGTCGGTCCCGGTCATGAGGCGATGCGTGAAGCCGGCATCGAGGCCATCGAGACGCTCGCGGGCACGTCGGACGCCGACCGAGATGCCGCGATCCGCTACCCCTTACCACGCATCGAGGACGCGGCCGAGCGACTGGCACGCGGTCGTGCACCGGCGCGCGGAAGCCGATAGGGTCTGGCCCATGCTCGGTCCGCCGATCCCCACCGATCGCACTTCCAGCCTCGAGCTCGTGCGCATCACCGAAGCGGCGGCGATCTCGGCCGCGCACTGGATGGGACACGGCGACAACGACCGCGCTGACGAAGCTGCGGTCGAGGCGATGCGCAAGGCGATGGATGAGGTCGCGTTCCACGGGACCGTCGTCATCGGCGAGGGCGAGCGCGACCAGGCACCGATGCTCTACATCGGTGAGAAGGTCGGTCGTGGCGAGGGTCCCGAGGTCGACATCGCGGTCGACCCGCTCGAGGGGACGAACCCCGTCGCGAAGGGCCGCGCGAACGCGCTCGCGACGATCGCCGTGTCGGAGCCCGGAGGCCTGCTGCACGCGCCGGACACCTATATGGACAAGCTCGTGGTGGGAAAACCTGCGGCAGGGAAGGTCGATCTCGACCGCCCGGTCGCGGAGAACCTCAAGATCATCGCGAAGTCGCTGAATCGCGATGTCGACGACCTCACCGTCGTCGTACTCGACCGACCGCGTCACGCACAGCTCATCGCGCAGCTGCGCGCGGCCGGATCGCGCATCAAGCTCATCGAGGACGGCGATCTCATGGCGGCGATCTCGGTGGCCGTGGCGGGCACCGGTGTGCACGCCGTGATGGGCATCGGCGGCGCACCCGAGGGCGTGCTCGCAGCGGCAGCTCTGAAGTGCCTCGGTGCGGAGATCCTCGGCCGTCTCAAGTTCCGCAGCGACGAGGAGCGCGAGCGCGCGAAGAAGATGGGCGTCGTCGACGACGGGCGCGTGTACCGGACCGACGATCTTGCGAGCGGACGCGATGTGCGATTCGTCGCGACGGGTGTCACCGACGGCGATCTTCTGCAGGGCGTTCGTTTCTTCGCCGGTGGCGCGCGGACCCACTCGGTGCTGATGGATCGCCGGCTCGGGAAGCTCCGCTTCATCGACTCGACGCACTTCGAGGACCCGGCGAATCCACCCGTCGTCCGGCTCTAGCGACACGCGGGCGCTAGAACGTACTGTCGATCTACAGTTGACGTCCGCGCGCGACGGGCGTAGCGTCTGGCGCCGTGCCCACGCGCACCCGTCGGCATCGCGCGGCCCCGGACTCTCCAGCACTGCGCCAGCTCGGTCAGCGCCTTCGTGAGGCACGCGTCGCGGCGGGGTTGAGCCAGGCTCAGCTGGGGTCCCCGTATTACACGCGTGCCCACGTGAGCGCGATCGAGCTCGGGAAGATCCATCCCGCGATGAAATCCCTCGAGCACATGGCCGCGAAGCTTGGGAAGGCGGCCTCCTACTTCGTGGAAGACGCCGCGGTCGCACGTTCTCGTCGCGAGCAGGAATTCGACGTCGATCGCACGATCGCTCTCGCGTCGCGGATGACCGCCGCGGACTGCATCAGGCAGGCCGATGAGCTTCTCGAACGCGATGCGCTTTCGACGAATCAACGCAGCCGCCTTCACCTCGCGCGCGCGCGGGCCTTGAATCTGACTGAGCGGCCGAGTGGGGCCCTTCGAGATCTGACGATCGCGCAGCGCCTCGCCGCGCAGCTCAAGGACCCAGGGTTAGCGCACACCATCGACTACGAGCTCGGGGCCGCGACACGCGGGACCGGAGACTCATTGCGCGCACGGGACCTCTTCCTCGCCCTGCTCGGAACCCTCGAACGGAGCAACGATCGGGATCGCCTCCTACGGATACGCGTGCTGCAAGCACTCGGGGCAGTTTGCGTCGATCTCGGTGAGCCTCAAGCAGCGGCTGGCTACCTCAATTCCGCACTCGAGTGGGCTCAGGACGTCGGCGACCTCAGCGCGTTGTTCGCGATCTACTACGCCTTAGCCGTGTCGCATCGTGCTCAGGGCGATCTCGAGATCGCGACCACGTATCTGCAACGCGCTCTCGCGGCAAGCGAGGTGGCCAGGGATCTGACAGCGACCGCGATCGTCCACAACATGCTGGCTGTGATCGCTGCCGACGGCGGTCGGGTTCAGGCCGCGTATGAGCATGCCGACCGCGCGATCGACCTCGGTCGGATGGCCGGACCGATCGTGTACGTCGCGCATTACCTGAACACAAAGTCCGAGTGCGCTGCCAAGCTGGGTGATTGGACGACGGCCGAGCACGCCGCACGGGAGTCACTGGCCCTCGGGAAGACGGCCGAGAATCAGGTGGCGGCTGCGGCCGGTCACGTCGCGCTCTCACAAGTGTTCGAGCATCGCGGCGAAGGTGAGGTGGCAACTCGCGAACTCCTACAAGCGGCCGACATATACCGCAGCCTCGGCTCGAAGGCGGAGCTCGCAGACGTGCTCATGAGGCTCAGCCGCGCCGCTAAGGCACGCGGCGATCTCGTCGAGGCGGAGCGTTTCGCGACGCTGGCGTTCGAGGCGACCCGCTCGATAAGCACGTTCGTGGATGCGGCTAGCCGCCCGCCGTCTGCGCCTCCGCGGCGGTCAGCACATTCCTGAGTAGCAGAGCGGTCGTCACGGTCCCGACGCCTCCGGGCACGGGGCTGAGCGCTCCCGCGACGCTCGCGACGCTATCGACGTCGACGTCGCCGGCGAGACCAGCGGGTGTCATGTTGATGCCCGCGTCGATGACGGTCGCACCGGGCGCGACCATGTCGCCCGTCAGGAATCCCGCCCGCCCGACGGCGACGACGATCACGGACGCGCGGCGTGTCAGAGCGCCGACGTCGCCAGTGCGCCTGTGCGCGACGGTCACCGTCGCGTCCTCGTTCAGGAGGAGCGCCGCGGCCGGACGGCCGACGACAGTGCTGCGCCCGACGACCACCACATTCGCACCGCTCAGTCGTATCTCGTGGAACTTGAGAAGCTCGACGATCGCCTCTGCGGTCGACGGGACGAAACGCGGACGGCCATCGAACAGCAGACCGACGCTGTGCGGGCTCACGCCCTCGACGTCCTTCGTTGGCGCGATGTGATCCACGAGATGGCCCTCGTCGAGTTTTCCCGGCAGCGGCGTCAACAGCAGGACGCCGTGGATCACAGGATCGCGACTCGCGCGCTCCAGCTCGGCGACCACCGCGGCTTCGGTCGCATCGCGACCGAGCGAGACGTCGCGCACGACAATGCCGAGGCTCTTTCCGCCGGACACGAGTCGCTGCAGATACGTGTTCGCGGCGGGGTCGACGCCGGCCGAGATCGTGGCCAGCGCCGGATGGACGCCGCGGCCCCGCAGTGTGTCGGATCGTTCGTGCGAGCGCGCGTTCAACTGCTCCGCGAGCGGTCGCCCGTGCAGCAGTCGCATCAGCGCGCGATGCGCGTCTCGACGAAATCCGTGATCCGTTTGCGCTGTGCTTCGGCGCCGTCGAGCGCGCGATCGAGGTCCTCCGACAGTGCCTTGACCTGCGCGGGATCTTTCACCGACGCGAGGTTGATCATCACGTTCAGCGACGCACCGCGCAGCGCCGCCTCGGCCATGAGTGCGCCGACCCCGATGTCGCTCGCGGTCGCCGGTGTCGCCTTGGCGATACCGCGCTCGCACGCGTCGAGCAGTCGCCGGCTCGTCTTCGCGACCTCGAGCGGAACGCGTGAGGCCGCGAGCAAAGCCGACTGGAGGCGCTCGGTCCGCTCGCGTTTCTCGTCGTCATTCGACTTCGGCAGCTTCAACGCTTCCGCGACGCCGCTGTACGCCGCGCTGTCGTCGTCCACCAGACGGAGGAAGTCGGCGCGCAGGTTCTCCATCTCGGCGACGTAATCAGCGAACCATCCATCTTCGGACTTCTTGGCTGCGATGCGGGCGACCATCGCCGCGAGTGCCGCTCCGAGGGCGCCCGCGTATGCTGCGGCGCTGCCTCCACCGGGGACCGGAGCATCGGAGGACAGATCGTCCGTGAACGCGCGTAAGGTCCGGTCAACGAGCCGTTTGGTCATGGGAACGGCGAGAGTGTACGTGTTACGATTCGACGAAAGTTCAGACGCGATTCCTTTTTCATCCAGAAGAGGCTGAGGGAACGGCCCGATGACGCCTCGGCAACCAGCGGAGGCCCGCTACGGTGCCAACTCCGGCCCTGAAGATCAGGGAAAGATGAGAGAGGGTCGACCCGCAAGGGCGACTTCTCTTGAGATGGAGAGGTCGTTCTTCATTTGAGCAACCTGGCAGCGCTCCTCCGGCAGGGCGAGTTCGTCGTGACCGCCGAACTCAACCCGCCCAAGAGCGCATCCGGGACCGCCGTGAAGCGTCGGGCGGCCATCCTGAGGGGCACCGTCGACGCGGTCAATGTCACCGACAGCAACCGCAGCGTCGTGGCGATGGCCGCGATCCCGGCCGCGTTGCTGGTTCGCGAGGCCGGCGTTGAGCCGGTCGTCCAGATCACGGGACGCGACCGGAACCGGATCGCCCTCCAGGCGGACCTGCTCGGTGCCGCCGCGCTCGGTCTCGCGAATTTCCTGTTCATGAGCGGCGACGACCCAAAGCACGGGAATCACCCGGACGCCGTGCACGTCAAGGATCTCGACGGCGTTGGCCTGGTGAAGATGGCGGTCGGCATGCGGGACGACCATAGGTTCCTCTCGGGCGACGAGATAAGGCAGGCACCCGAGTACTTCATCGGCGCGACGGCATCGCCGTTCACCAAGCCGATGTCGGCCGATCTCGAGCGCACCGTGGAGAAGATCAACTCGGGCGCGGACTTCCTGCAGACGCAGCCGGTGTTCGATCTCGCGACGTTCAGTCAATGGCTCGCCGAGCTGCGGCGCATCGGCGGCGGGCGCCAGGCGTCCGTCATCGCCGGAGTCCTCGTGCTTCGCTCCGCCGAGCAGGCCGAGCGTGTCGCACGCGTGCCCGGCGTCGCTCTCGGACAGGATGTCGTCGATCGGCTCAAGAAAGCGCCCGACGCGGAGCAGGAGGGCATCGCGATGGCAGTCGAGATGTCGAAGTCGCTGCGGGCCCTCCCCGGTGTTCACGGCGTGCATCTGTACTCGATCGAATGGCCCGAAGCCGTTCCATTGGTGGCGGAGCGCGCGGGCCTCTTGCCACGACCGAAGGTAAAGGAGTCGAACTCATGAAGACGACCGTGATCGGCGCGTATCCCAAGATCTCTGACGAGCACCAGGACCTGCGCCGCGCGCTGCACCGTTACGACCGCGGGGAGCTCGACGCTGACGGACTCTCCGCCGTGCTCGACGAGAGCACGCGGTGGGCGATCGGCGAGCTCAACTGGGCAGGCATCGACGTGATCAATGACGGACAGATCCGCTGGGACGACCTGCTCGCTCCGTTCGCGCGCGCCTGGAACGGGTGCGATCGCGGAGCGCTCGAGCGCTTCTACGACAACAACACCTACTTCAGGCAGCCGGTCATCACCGGACCGATCACGACCGACGGCAAGACGCTCGTGCGCGATTTCGAATTCGCGCGCCGCGAGGCTCGGGGTGAGCTGAAGGCGGCGGTCTGCGGCCCGCTGACATTCGCGACGCTCTCAGAGGACAGCCACTACAAATCGCTCGAGGAGCGCACGCTCGCCGTCGCCGATGCGATCGCGGCGGAGATCCGCGGGCTGGGGGCGGCGGGCGCGACCCTTGTTGATGTCGAGGAGCCGGCGCTCGTCGCGCACCCCGAGCACTTCGCTATCGCCCGCGCGGCCATCGAGCGTCTCGCGGCGGCCGGCGTGCCACTCGCGCTCCAGACCTACTTCTTCCCGGCCGATCCGCTTCTCGATGCGCTCGCGGCGTTTCCCATCGCCCAGGTCGGCATCGACGTGCGAAGCCGCGACACGCGTGTTCTCGAGAAGCTCACCGGGCTTCGCCAGACCGTGGTCCTCGGCATCGTCGACGCGCGCAACACGCGCGTGGAGACGGAACGGGAGCTCGTCGGTCTCATCGAGGCGGCTCTCAGGCGGATCCCGGCCGAATACCTCTGGCTCGCCCCGACGACGGGGCTCGAATACCTGCCGCACGACGTCGCGGTGGAAAAACTGAAGGCGCTGGTCTCGGCTGTGCACGCGACCGGAGGGGTGAAAGCATGAGCGATCAGGTGCTGCTCACGACGAGTGTTGGCTCGTTCGGAAAGCCCGATTACCTGCAGAAGGCACGGAACGCGAACGCGCGCGGGAAGCTCGGCGATCCCGAGCTGAGCGAGCTCGAACGTAAGGCCACCGAGGAGTGGATCCGCCGTCAAGAGCGCCTCGACCTCGACATCCTCGTCGACGGCGAGATGTATCGCGGCGACATGGTCGCGTACTTCGCCGAGCGTCTCGATGGGTTCCGCATCGGCGGTCTCGTGCGCTCCTATGGCAACCGCTACTACCACAAGCCGATCATCGCCTCGAAGGTCGCGCGTCCAAAGCCGATGACCGTCGATTGGTTCCGCTTCACGCAGTCCCTCACGGATCGGCCGGTGAAGGGAATGCTCACGGGGCCGTACACGATGCTCGACTGGTCATACAACGAGGCGTACAAGACGCGTCGTGAGGCGGCGCTCGCGCTGGCGGAGGTCGTGCGTCAAGAGGCGGAGGATCTCCAGGCCGCCGGCGCGCGCTACATCCAGATCGACGAGCCCGCCATCCACGCGCGGCCCGAGGAGATCGACATCGCCATCGAGGCGATGGGTGTGGTCACCCAGAACCTCGACGCAAAGACGATCTCGCACATCTGCTACGGAGACTTCGCCGCGATCTATCCGAGAGTCCTCGACCTGCCGGTCGATCAACTCGACCTCGCGATGGCGAACTACGAGTACCGATGGCTGCAGCTCTTCGACAAGAACCCGTTCACGAAAGAGCTGGCGATCGGCATCGTCGACGTGCACCAGCACGAGACCGAGACCGTCGCGGTGGCCGCCGAGGGCATCCGCAAGGGCCTCCGTTACGTCTCGAAGGAGCGGCTCTTGCCCCATCCCGACTGCGGACTGAAGACGCGTACCGTCGAGGAGTCCGAGGAGAAGTGCCGCGTCGTTGTCGAGGCGACCAAGGTCGTGCGGAAGGAGCTGGCGCGGCAGGCGACACCGGCCTAGACATACCGGCGTGGCATCGCCTGAGGCGCCAGAGCTCGATCGCGCGAGGCTGACGTCGGTCGCGGCGGCTGCGCTCGGCGCGGCGTCGACCTGGACTAGAGTCTCGGCGTGGCGAGCCTGGTGGAGGAGACGACCGACCTCCTGCAACACCTGATCCGGAACGAGTGCGTGAACGACGGCACGCCCGCGTCCGGACACGAGATCAGAAGCGCCGACACGCTCGCGAGCTACCTCCAAACGCCCGGCGTCGAGATCAAGCGGTACGAGCCGCAGCCTGGTCGTGGGAGCCTCGTGCTGCGTATCGAGGGGAGCGATCCGAAAGCGCCGACGCTCCACTTCATGGGGCACACCGACGTGGTCCCGGTGACGCGGTCGGGGTGGCGGCACGATCCGTTCGGCGCGGAGCTCATCGACGGAGAGGTCTGGGGCCGCGGTGCGGTCGACATGCTCGACGTGACCGCATCGATGGCGGTCGCGGTGCGGCATCTCCTCACGAGCGGGTTCCGGCCGAAGGGGACGTTCATCTACTCCGCGGTCGCGGATGAGGAAGCGCTCGGCACGCACGGCGCGCAGTGGCTGACCGAGAACGCCTGGGACGACGTGAAGAGCGACTACCTGCTCACGGAGTTCGGCGGCGCGCGCTTCCCGATGGGGAAGGGCACAAAGCTCCCGATCATGAGCGCGGAGAAGGGCTCGCAGTGGACGCGGCTGCGCGTGAAGGGCACGCCGGGCCACGGATCGATGCCTTACAAGTCGGACAACGCGCTGGTGAAGGCGTCCGAGGTCATTACGCGCGTCGCGCGGTACAAGGCGCCGCTGCATCTTCAAGAGGTCTGGCGCTCGTTCGTCGCAGGCATCGATCTCGGTACGGTCGAACGGATGGCCCTCACGAACCCAGCCTCGTTCGATGTCGCGCTCGAGCGCGTGCCCGAGGCCGCGCAGCCGATGCTGTACGCGGCGACGCGCACGACCTTGTCGCCCAATATCGCACACGCGGGCGTGAAGGTGAACGTCATCCCCGACAGCGCGGAGGTCGACATCGACATCCGGACCCTGCCCGATGACGACGGCGAGGGCGTTCGCAAGATGCTGCGCGAGGCGATCGGCGATCTATGGAAGGATGTCGAGGTCGTGCATGAGGGAAGCAACCCCGCGAGCTCGTCGGCGATAGACACGCCGCTCTGGGACACGCTCACGAAAGTGACGCGGCGGCTCATCCCGGACTCGACCACCGTGCCGTTCCTCATCGTGGGCGCGACCGACGCGCGCTTCTTCCGGCGCAAGGGCGTCGTGTCATACGGCTACGGTCTGATGAGCGACAGGATCCCGTTCGGTCAGTTCGCGAAGATGTTCCACGGCAACGACGAGCGGGTCGACCAGGAGACGCTGCGCCTCATGAGCGAGCTCTGGGAGCAGACGGCGCGGGCGTTCGTCGGCTAGAGCGCGAGCGCCCTCCGCAGCTTCGCCGCGATCTGCTCGGCCTCACCGTTCGAATATCGCCGCCGGATCCACATGCCGCGACCCGGTGAGAACAGGCCATCGCCCTTGCGACGCGGCACGCAGTGCACGTGGACGTGCGGCACGCTCTGGCTGATGCGCGTGTTCACCGCGACGAACGAGCCGTCCGCGGCGAGCGCGGCTCGGAATGCGATCGACAGGCGGCGCGCGAGAAGGAACAGCGGGGACACCTCGCTCTCGGGGATGTCGTCGAGCGTGTCGTAGTGGCGCGCGGGCACGATGAGCGTGTGCCCGGGAAACACCGGCGCGTGGTCGAGGAACGCGACGACGTGGTCGTCGCGGTAGACCGACAGATGCTCCGCGCCGCCCACGACCGCGCAGAACACGCAGCCGGCTCGCACGCTAGCGGCCGTACAGCTCGAGCACCTCGCGTCGGAACGGCACACCGGCCTTTGATCGGAGGCGCTCGAACTCGTCGAGGTCCCACTCGCCGACGAACGTCACCGCGACCCCGGCCTCGCCGGCGCGCCCGGTGCGGCCGACGCGGTGCGTGAAGGTCTCCGCGTCCTCGGGGAGGTCGTAGTTGATCACGTGCGAGATGTCCTCGATGTGCAGGCCGCGCGCCGCGAGGTTGGTCGCGATCAGGACCTTGATCTCGCCGCTGCGGAACTGGTCAAGCGTCCGTTCGCGTTCGCGCTGCGACAGATCGCCGTGGATCGCGGCGACCTTCTGGCCGCGCCGCTTGAGATCGTCGAAGAGCTTGTCCACTCCGCGCTTGGTGTGGCGGAACACGAGCACCTGGTCCGTTTCCCAGCGGCGCAGGAGCTCGGCGAGCGCCTTCGGCTTGTCCTGATCGAGGACCTCGACGTAGACCTGCTCGATGGCCACGAGGTTGCGCTGACCCGGATCGATCGAGATCTGTGCCGGGTCCCTGGTGAAGCGATGGGCGAGGTCGCGGATCTCGCCCGACAGCGTCGCTGAGAAGAGCGCTGTCTGGCGCTTTGCCGGACACATGCGCAGCAGCTTGCGAACGTCGGGCGCGAAGCCCATGTCGAGCAGGCGGTCGCCCTCGTCGAGAACTACGACGCGGATGCCGTCGAGCGAGAGGCTGCCGCGGTCGATGTGATCCAGCAGCCGACCGGGCGTTCCGATGACGATCGGGACCCCGCGTTTGAGGGCTCGCTCCTGCGGGCCATACGGGACCCCGCCGTAGATCGCCACTTCGTGGGTGTGACGGTACTTGCCCAGCGCGCCGAATTCGCGTGTCACCTGTACGGCGAGCTCGCGCGTCGGCACGACGACGAGCGCCTGCGGTCTTTTCTCATCGGGGTCGATGCGCTCGATGATCGGGATCGCAAATGCCGCGGTCTTGCCGGTGCCGGTCTGCGCCTGCGCGAACAGGTCGCGGCCGGCGCGCAGCACCGGGATCGCCTCCTGCTGTACGGGCGTGGGCGCCATGAAACCGAGCTCATCGATCGCGCGCGCGATGTCGGGATGGATCTCGAGCGTGCCGAAGCGCCCGGTCGCGACCTGTGTCAAGCCACGTGGCGTCGCTGGCGCTCGTCCAACATCGTCCTCATCCGCTTCCAGTATCGCATCGCGGCTATGCTCGCCTGGTGCCCGGATCGTTCCGTGTCGCGCGCATCCTCGGTATCGACATCCGCATTCACATCTCGTGGCTGCTGATCTTCTTCCTCGTGCTGCTCTCGCTTGCCGACCAGGTGTTCCCTGATTGGTACCCCCAGTGGTCGCAGGAGAAGACGTTCGTCGTGTCGGCGATCGCGGCGCTGCTGTTCTTCACTTCGGTGCTGCTGCACGAGCTTGCGCATGCCATCGTCGCGCTGCGCTTCAAGATGTCGGTCTCCTCGATCACGCTCTTCCTCCTCGGTGGCGTAGCGAATCTCACGAAGGAGCCACCCAGCGCAAGAGCGGAGTTCTTCATGGCCTCTGCGGGCCCCTTCACCAGCCTCGCGATCGGCGGTCTCGCGCTCCTCGTGCAGCAGCTCGTCACCGACAACATCATCCGTTTGCCGTCGCTGCAGCCGGTCGAGGGAGTTGCGCGCTACCTAAGCTTCATCAACATCGCCGTCGCGCTCTTCAATCTGGTGCCGGGGTTCCCACTCGACGGTGGGCGGGTCCTGCGCTCGATCATCTGGGGGATCCGGGGCGATCGCGTCGTCGCGACGCGCATCGCCGCGCGCGGCGGCCAGCTCGTCGCCGGCCTGATGGTCGTGTACGCCGCCTCCCGAGTCCTGAACGGCGAGGCCACCGGTGGGCTGTGGCTCGGTCTCATCGCCTACTTCCTCTACGGAGCGGCGTCCCAGGCGCTGCAGCAGGAGCGAGTCACCGCGGCGGTTGGCAGCGTTCGTGTGGCTCAGCTCATGACGACGGACTTCCGCTCGGCACCGGCGGGGATGGCGATAGGACAGCTCATCCGCGACATCGTCCTGCCGAACAACCTTCAGGCGATCCCGGTCGTCGCGAGCGACAAGCTCGTCGGCCTCGTCACGATCGCCGATCTGCGCAAGGTCGAACAGGATCAGTGGGCGACGACAGCGGTGGATGTGGTGATGACTCCGGCCTCCGCGCTCGCGACCGTGTCGCCGGGCGATGAGCTCGTCGCGGCGCTCGACCGCTTCGGGAGCGGTGACCTTCCGCTCCTGCCCGTCGTCGAGCGCGGATCGCTCGTCGGCGTTCTGTTCCGCGAGTCCGTCGTCGGCTATGTACGCATGCGCGAGATGCTGGGTTTCGACTCCCGGCGGTAGGGATCGCGAGCCTGATCCGGAGCAGACCGGGACCCGGCTAGATCGAGAGCGCCAGCGCGATCTGCGCCGCGATGCGCGCGTTGCCGCGCAGCAGTGACACGTTTGCCACGAGGCTGCGCCCGCCGGTCGCGTCGCTGAGCTGCGCGAGTAGGAAGGGTGTCAGAGCGGCGCCGCGAACGCCCTGCCGTTCGGCCGCGGCGAGCGCGCGCGCGACCTCGGCCTCGGCCTCGCGCCGGTCGAGCGCGTCGCGCTCCGCGATCGGAACGGCGATCACGATCCCCGCTCCGCGCGCGAGCTGCTCGCGCGCGACGCGTGCCGCGGCGAGCGCGTCGTCGACGCGATGGGCGAGCGGCAGTCCGCTCGACCGGACGTAGAACGCCGGCAGCTCGTCGGTGCCGTAGCCGATGATCGGAACGCCGAGGGTCTCGAGGCGTTCGAGCGTGAGCGCGAGGTCGAGCACGAGCTTCGCGCCCGCGCAGACGACGCACACCGGATGCTTTGCGATGGCCTCGAGGTCCGCGGACTCGTCGAAGGAGCGTTCGCCGCCGCGGTGCACGCCCCCGATCCCTCCGGTCGCCATGACCGCGATGCCGGCGCGGGCCGCGATCTCGACCGTCGCCGCGACGGTCGTGGCTCCCAGTCCGCGGCGCGCGAGTACCGGCGCGAGGTCGCGCAGTGACACCTTCGCGACCGCGAGGTCCTCCGCGAGGCGGACCAGGAGCGCGTCGTCGGCGCCGACGATCGCCTGGCCGTCCGCGATCGCGATCGTGGCGGGCAAAGAACCGAGGCCGCGCACCTCTTCCTCGAGCGCGCGTGCGGCCTCCAGGTTCTGCGGCCGGGGAAGGCCGTGCGCGATGACCGTGGACTCCAGGGCGACGACGGCCCGGCGCGCGGCAAGCGCTGCGGCGACCTCAGGGTGGACCGCGAGCTTCACCTAGGCGCGGCCGCGGGCGTGACCGGTCTCGCCGCTCTCGCCGGCGAGCAGCTCGATCGCGTGAGGGAGGACCGGCAGCAGCACCTCGAGCGACTCGCGGACCGCGCGTGGCGAACCCGGCAGGTTGATGACGAGCGTCGAACCAACCGCGCCCGCGACGCCGCGCGAGAGCATGCCGTGCGGGGTCTTCTCGAGCGACCGGGCGCGCAGGGCCTCGGCGATACCGGGTACCTCGCGGTCGATCACACGCCGCGTCGCTTCGGGCGTGACGTCGTTCGGCGAAAGCCCCGTGCCGCCGCTCGTGAGCACGACGTTCGCGCCTGCGCGCACCGCACTGAGGATCGCGGTCGCGATGCCGGCCGCGTCGTCGGGCACGAGATCGCTCTGGATGACCTGGTGGCCGGCGCCAGCGAGCGCGTCACGCATCGCCGGTCCGCTCTCATCGGCTCGCTGGCCCGCGGCGCCCCTGGTGCTCACCGTGATGATCGCGGCGCGGACCGAGCTCACGGCGCGCGGTACTCCCCGCTGCGCCCGCCACTCTTCAAGACCAGGCGAACATCCGTCAGTCGCGCTCCGCGCTCGACCGCTTTCAGCATGTCGTAGAGCGTGAGGCCCGCGACCGCGACCGCCGTGAGAGCCTCCATCTCGACACCGGTCCGCGCCGTCGTCGCGACGGTCGCCTCGATCGCGATGCCGGTCGCTTCGATCGTCACATCCACGCTCGCGTGTGTGATGGGCAGGGGATGCGCGAGCGGGATCAGCTCAGACGTCTTCTTCGCCGCCATGATCCCGGCGAGCCGCGCGCTCGCGAGCACGTCACCCTTCGGCGTGCGTCCGTCGCGGACGAGCGCGAGCGTTTCGCTCGAGACCAGCAGCATCCCGCGCGCGGTGGCGCGTCGCTCTGTCACGGCTTTCGCGCCGACGTCGACCATCCGCGCTGCTCCGCGCTCATCGATGTGCGTCAGCGTCTTGCGCGCCGCAGCAGGCCCGGGTTTACGCGCCGTCGCGCCTGCTGACTTGCGAGCCGGCACGCTAGTGATCCTCCGGCAGATCGGTGAGCAGAACGCTCACGGTATCGCCGGGACCAGCGGCCGCGATCGCTTCAGGCAGATCGATGAGAGCATTCGCGAGCGACATCGAGCGCAGGATGCCGGAGCCCTGCGGCCCGGTCGACCGGACGGTCCCGGCCGCGGTGTCATAGATCCCGCGCGCGAACATGCGCAGGCCGACCGGCTTGTCGACACGGTCGAGCAAACGCGCCTGCACGCGCGGGCGATGCAGCTTGGTCCGTCCCGACATCTTCAACAGGGCCGGGCGCACGAAGAGCTCGAACGTGAGGAGCGCCGAGACCGGATTGCCCGGCAGCCCGAAGATCGGAACGGCGCCGCGCTTGGTGCGCAGCTCGCCGAATGCGAGCGGGCGGCCGGGACGAAGGGCGATCGACCAGAAGTCCATCTGCCCCATCGCGTCGACGACCGGCTTCACATGGTCGTGGTCGCCGACGGAGACTCCGCCGCTCGTCACGACGAGGTCGCCGAACGCCGCGTTGCCCAGCGCATGCCGCAGGTCGTCGGCCGAGTCGCGCGCGATCCCGAGCTCGAACGCCGCGCAGCCGGTCGCGCGGACCGCGGCCGCGAGCGAGTAGCGGTTCGTGTCGCGGATCTTGCCCGGGCCCGGCTCCTCCTCGTTGATGTCCACGAGCTCGTCGCCGGTGGACAGCACGGCCACGTTCGGACGACGAACGACGTTCACTTTCGCGCGGCCGATCGATGCGAGCACGCCGATCTCGGCGTGTCGCAACAGCGTTCCGCGCGCGAGGATGACCTCGCCGCGCCGCAGATCCTCGCCGGCCTGTCGCACCGCGACGCCCTTCGGCGTCGCCTTGTCGATCGTGACGACCGAGGCGCCGTTGTCGGTGTCCTCGACCCGCACCACGGTGTCGGCGCCATCAGGCATAGGCGCGCCGGTCATGATGCGCATGGCCTCGCCGGCCCCGACGGCGCGTTCGGGCATCGAGCCGGCGGCCACGGCGCCGACGACGCGGAGGCTCACGCCGTCGCGCATGACGTCTGCTCCTCGCACGGCGTAACCATCCATCGCCGAGTTGCGGAACGGCGGCACATCGCGGTCGGCCGTCGCGTCCTCGGTGAGCACGCCGCCGAGCGCGTCGAGGAGGCCGACCTCCGTCGGCGCGAGCGGCTCGATCCGCGCGAGCACGCGGTCGAGTGCTTCATCGACGCTCAGCGTCGAGACCGCCGCGCGCGCCGCGCTGGGGCTGGTGGGCATCGTCAGGAGTCTAGGAGCGACTCAGGCCGGGTAGACCGCGACCTCCGCTGCCTTGAGGCTGACCCACACTTCGCCACCTTCGGCGAGATGGAGCTCCTGGACCGCGGCCGGCGTCACCTCGGCGACCATTCGCGGCGTGCCGCCGACGGTCACCCGCACTCGGTCACCCTGCTGGTCGAGCGAGGTGATCCGGCCGGACCATACGTTGCGAGGTGTGCCCTCAGGTTGCGATCGGTAGAGCGCGACATTGCGCGGGTGGATGACGGCGAAGACCTCGCCGTCCACGCCGTCCATCGCGGTCAGCGTGCCGCCACCCTCTATCGCGATGTGGCCTCCGCTGGCGTGCCCGCGCATGAGGTTGACGCCGACAAGGTCCGCCACGTAGCGCGACCGCGGTCGCTGCGTCACCTCGCTGGCTGTGCCCGATTGAAGGATGCGGCCGTCTTCAAGGATCACGAGCCGGTCCGCGAGCGCGATCGCTTCGAGAGGATCGTGGGTCACGAGGATGCGGACGCCGTCGAAGTGCGCGAGGTCGCGTTTGAGATCGCGCCGTACGTTCACGCGCGCGGATGCATCGAGGGCGGCGAGCGGCTCGTCCAGCAGGAGGAGCCGCGGATCGGTCGCGAGCGCGCGAGCCAGCGCGACGCGCTGGGCTTGACCACCGGACAACGCACTCGGTTTCGCGTCGGCGTAGGCGGCGAGGTCCATCCGCTCGAGCCAGCCACGCGCGATGGCTCGCGCTGCGCCGCCGCGACCGCGCGCGCGCAGGCCGAAGGCGATGTTGTCGATCGCGGTGAGGTGCGGGAACAACAGGTAGCTCTGGAAGACGACACCGATGGGACGGCGTTCGGTCGGAACGTAGGTGCGTGTCTCGGTATCCTCCAGGACCACGTTGTCGAGCACGACCGAGCCGCGACCGATCGGGGTCAGGCCGGCGATAGCTCGCAAGAACGTGGTCTTGCCTGCGCCGTTCGGGCCGAGCACCGCAACGACCTCGCCGGGGTCCGCCTGGAGCGCCACCGCGAGGTCCAGCGTGCCGAGCCGAAGCTGGATGTCGACGCGAAGCATCAGTCGAGGCGCAAGTAGCGGTCACGAAGCGCGACGAGGACCGCCAAGGACACAAGCAGCAGCACGAGACTGAGGACGATCGCGACCTCCGGCCGCGTCTCCATGGCGATGTACACGGCGAGCGGAAGCGTCTGCGTGACCCCAGGGAGGTTTCCCGCGAATGTGATCGTCGCGCCGAACTCGCCGAGTGCACGGGCCCAGCAGAGAACTGCGCCCGCGAAGAGCGACGGAGCGACAAGTGGCAGCGTCACCTGGCGGAAGATCCGCCACTGGCTCGCACCGAGCGTGCGCGCGGCTTCTTCGTAGCGCTGATCGATCGAGCGGATGCCCGCCTCGACCGTCAGTACCAGGAAGGGCATCGACACGAACGTGGCCGCCATCACCGTTGCGGCGGTCGTGAACGGGATGCGTAATCCGAAGCCGGCGTCGAGCCATTCGCCGACGAGCCCGCGGCGGCCGAACGCGACAAGAAGAGCTACTCCGCCGACAACCGGCGGAAGGACCATCGGAAGTGTGGTGAGTGCGCGGACGACGTTTCGCCCGGGGAACGCGACGCGGGCGTAGATCCACGCGAGCGGAACACCCAGCAGCAGGCCAAGCACGGTGGCCGCGACCGACACGAGCAGCGACAGCCTGAGCGCAAGAAGCGCCTCAGGAGCCATCAGATCGCTGACGGCGCTCTCCCACGACACGCGATACAGCAGGCCCGCGAGTGGAAGGGCGAAGAACGCCACGCCGATCGCGGCGAGTGCCGCGATCGCGATTGGTGGCCGCGCGGCTCTCACGGTATTGAGAATCCGAACTCCGCGAGCAGCCGCTGTCCCTCATCCGAAAAGAGGTAGTCGACATACGCCTTCGCAAGGCGCGGATTCTTCGTTTCCTTCACCACGGCGATCGGGTACCGGGCTATGACCTGACGCTGTTCGGGAATGTCAACGCCGGTCACGCGAGCGCCAGCCGACTTCACGTCGGTCACATAGACGATGCCCGCGTCCGCTTCGCCGAGTGCGACCTTGTTGAGCACCGCCCGGACGTCGATCTCCTGGCTCGCCACCTTGACGGTGACGCCGGCCTTCTGGACCGATTCCAATGCGTACTTACCGGCCGGCACGGTCGGTGCGGCCAGCACCACGATCAGCCCGGGCTTCGCGAGATCGGTCAGGCCGGTGATCCCCTTGGGGTTTCCGGCCGCGACGGCGATCTGCAAGCGGTTGCTGACGAAGATCGCGGGCGCGCCATCGTTGAGCTTCGCATCCACGATCTTCTGCATGTTCGCCTCGTCCGCCGATGCGAACACGTCAGCCGGCGCGAGGTTGATGATCTGGGTCGCGAGCGTTGACGATGACCCGAAGTTGAACGTGAACTCGGTGCCAGGGTTCTTGACCTTGAGCTGGTCGGCCGCCTTCTTGAAGGCGTCGGTGAGTGATGATCCCGCGAACACAGTGATGCTCCCGGCGAGCGGTACTGGCATCGGCGACGAAGACGCGGTATTCGGTGCCGGCGACGATGCCGCGGGGCTCGCACCACCGCAGGCAGACGCGACGACCAGAATCGCGATGGCGAGCGCGGGCAGGCGGTGCACGTGAATCTTCCCGAAGCCTCTCGTCCGCTAGACCGTGGCGGCAGCGCCGCGCGCGATCTCAACGACAACGTTCGTAGCCTTGACGACGCACACGACCGGCATCCCCGGCCGGAACGCAAGCTCCTCGGCGGCTTCCGCGGTCATGAGGCTGACGAGGCGGAACTGACCGGCCTGCACCTCGACCACAGCAGCGACGCGATCGCGCTCGACCTTCGTCACGATCCCCGGGAACCGATTTCGCGCGGATTGGGCCACGATCGGGCGCTCGCGTTTCAACTGACGGCGCTCCGTCTGTAAGCGCCGGATCTCCGACATGGCGACGAGCCGCTGGCCACCTTTCGTGCGGGTGACCTTGAGCCGCCCCGAAGACTCCCAGCGGCGGATCGTGTCGATGGATACGCCAAGCACTTCGGCGGCCTCGCCCACGCGGATCGCATGCTGCATAGGTTTTGGCGTTGGAGATGGCATTGATACATAGGTATATCAGAACCTGGAGCTTCCGGACCGGGCCGGCGGCTGCCGGTGGCGCCGGCAGCGGCGTCTACTCTCGCCGCGATGCTGCGTCTTGCGTCCTCGTCGCCGCGTCGCATCCAGCTCCTACGACTGCTGCAGGTCACATTCGAGTCGACCGCCCCCGACATCGACGAACGGGGCATCGCCTCTCCTGCGCGGGCCAAGGCCGATGCCGTCGCGCGACCCGGGGAAGTGACGATCGCGGCTGACACGGTAGTCGAGATCGGCGGCGAACTCCTCGGAAGACCGACCGACGACTCGCACGCGGTAGCGATGCTGGCGACCCTTTCGGGCAGCAACCACGAGGTCCGTACCGAGGTCGCCATCGTCGCCGCGAGTGGCGCGCGACGGCGATTCGCGGTGCGTTCGCGCATCAGGCTCCGCGACCTCTCGCTACGCCAGATCGAACGCTACGTCGGCACCGGTGAGCCGTTCGATAAGGCCGGCGGGTACGCCATCCAGGGCGAGGGTCGGCGGCTCGTCGACTCATACGAGGGATGTCTCGCGAACATCACCGGACTGCCGCTTTGCCACGTGTACTTCGCGCTCCGCGGCGCCGGTGTCGTGCCGCGGGAACGCCCGGAGATCGTCTGCCAGGCGCACTTCACCTTTGTTTGCCCGGTGTGGCGCAAGGCGCAGCGGCAGGGTCGCGCGCTGCGCGACGGCGTGGAGTACGGCTCATGGTCGGAGGACGTTTCGGACGGTTAGGGTGCGGCTAGAGTGAAGGCTGGTGAACGACCGCATCACGGTGCTAATCGTCGATGACCACCTTGCCGTCGCGGAGAGCCTCCAGGCGCTTTTCTCTCGCCAGGTCGATCTCGATATCGGCGAGGTGGCGACGAACGGCGCCGCCGCTCTGCGCCTCGCGGCCGAGCGACCGCCCCAGGTCGTGCTCATGGATCAGAACCTGTCAGGCGAGTCCGGCGTCGCCGTCGCGGCGGCGATCCTCGCGGCTCATCCGCGGACGGCGGTCGTGATGCTCAGCGGCGCCATGAGCCAGGACGAGCTCATCGCCGCGGTCGAGGTGGGCGTGTCCGGATACCTTCTGAAGACGACGCCCGCGGCCGAGATCGTGAAGGCCATCCGGCGCGCCGCCGCCGGTGAGATCCTGCTTCCGCCGGACGAGCTGTCGTCGCTCCTGCGCCTCGGACGAGAGCGAACGCGCCAGCGAGACGAGCGCCAACGCAATCTGCCGCAGCTCACCCGTCGCGAGCGCGAGGTCCTCGTCCTGATCGCCGCCGCGGTCGATGCCGAGCGCATCGCGGGTGAGCTCAAGATCAGCGTGAACACCGCGCGCGGCTACATCCAGAACATCCTCGAGAAGGTCGGCGCGCACTCTCGGCTCGAGGCCGTCGTTCGCGCGACAGAGCTGGGCCTGCTGGACGCCTAGGTACCACTACAGGCGCAGGGGTCGGACGCCCCTTCGTACAGCGCTTCTCCAGATCAGCGTTGGCCGATAGGTTTCCTCATGTGACCGAACGTAGGACCCACCCCCTGATCCAGGCCCTTGCCCCTGTTGTCTCGGTGTATGCCCTCGTCGTCCCCCTGGCGTTCGGGCTCCTCGGCCCCGCCATCGGGATCATCCCCGCTTCCTCGATCTTGATCGCGGCCTGGCTGCGGGGGAAGCGCGCCGCGCTGTTGGCCGCCGCTGTCGTCATGGTCCTCAGTACGCTCCTTTACGTTTCGGATGGCGAGAGTCTCGGGCTCGCGATACGCCAGTCAGCGCTTGCCGCGGGATTCTTCCTCGCGATCGGAATGCTGATCGCGCGCATCCGGGCGGACAAGGCGCGCGTCGAGCGGCTCACGATGTTCGACCGCCTGACCGATCTGCCTCGTCGCGACGTGTTCGACGAACGGGTCGCGCGAGTGCTTGGTGCGGGCGCGCGCGCTCACGTCGCGGTCATCGACGTGGTCGGACTCCGCATGCTGAACGAGAGCTTTGGTCACGATGTCGGTGATCAGGTCGTCCGAGAGATCGCTCGACGTCTTGCGGCGACCTTCAAAGAGGACGAGGTCGTGGCTCGCCTTGGAACCGACGAGTTCGGCGTGCTCGTGCAATCTGCTGGCACCGACGATGCCTTTGCCGCACGCGTCCTCGATACTTTCCGCGCGCCCTTCCTCATCGGAGGAAGCCTGTTGACCGTCGAAGGACTCGTTGGTATCGCGCGTTCGCCCGAGCACGGCGACACGAGTGCGATGCTCCGGAGCGCGGCCGCCTCGGCGAAGCGCTCGATCCGCCATCTCGCGGGCGGATGGGCCGCGGCATCTGAGACCCACTCACGTGACACTGCTGGCCGACTGCGAATGCTCGGTGAGCTGAGACGAGCGCTCGAGCGTGGCGAGCTGCGTCTGCACTACCAGCCGTTGCTCGACCTGATAAGCCGCGAGGTCCTTGGCGTCGAAGCTCTCATGCGCTGGCAGCGGAACGGCGAGCTCGTGCCACCGGCGGAGTTCATCCCACTCGCGGAGCGGACGGGTCTCATCGTGCCGCTGACCGACTGGGTGGTCGGCGAGGCGATGCGCCAGAGCGCGGCCTGGGCCCTGGTCGGGCACCCGCTCGGCATCAGCATCAACGTCGGCGCCAAGGCGTTTGGCGCGTCCTCGCACCTCGAGACCGTGATCGCGCAGGCTGTCGCGGATCATGGCGTGTCCGCATCGCAGCTCACGATCGAGGTCACCGAAACAGATGTCATGACCGACACGGTCCAGGCGTCGCTGACGCTCGCGGCCATCAAGAAGCTGGGCGTCCGCGTTGCTGTCGATGACTTCGGGACCGGTTACTCCTCGCTCAGCTATCTGAATCAGCTGCCGCTGGACGAGGTCAAGATCGACCGGTCGTTCATCAGTCGTCTGGTGCGCGACCCGCAAACCTCGTCGATCGTCCGTACCGCCATCGACCTAAGTCACGCGCTCGGGCTCGACGCGGTCGCCGAGGGCGTCGAAGACGAAGCGACCCTCGAGCGTCTCAAGCTGCTCGGTTGCGACCGCGCGCAGGGTTACTTCATCGCCAGGCCGATGCCCGCTGACGCCGTGCTGCCGTGGCTGCAGCGATACGTGCCGGCGCCGAGCGTGGTCACCGTGGTGCCGGCCGAGCGCGCTCTCACGACGCCGATCCGCGACGCGAACGGGAGCACCGTGCTCATCGTCGACGACGAGCACACCCTTCGTGTGGCCACCCACCGCATGTTGTCCAGCCAGGGGTTCAACGTTCTGCATGCCGCGACCGCCAGCGAGGCGATGCGGATCTGCTCAGAGCAACGCGGCTCGATCGACCTGGTCGTGACGGACATCTACCTCACCGACCAGCGCGGGACGGAGCTCGCGAGTCGCCTTCGCGAAACACAGCCCAGCGCCAAGTTCCTCTTCGTCTCGGGCGATCCGATGGCGGGCGAGCTGGTGAACAGCGGGTCATTCCTCGCCAAACCGTTCTCGAAGCAACAGCTCATCGACCGCGTCGGCCTCGTCATGGCGGCCGCATGAGTCGCATCCTCATCGTCGACGACGATCCACAGCTGGGCCGATCGCTGCAGCGCGTCCTCGAGCATGCAGGACATACCTGCTGTCTCGCGACGGATCCCTGGGTCGCCGCCGAAGCGGCAGCCGGCTTCAGGCCGGACGCGATCCTCATCGAGCTTCAGCCTGAAGACAACCCAGCACTCCGGCAGCTCCGCGATACCGTCGGTGCGATCCCCTTTGTCTTCATGGCCGGCCGGCACCAGGAGTTCGCGCAGCTCGGCGCACTCGTGGGAGCGTCGGACGACTGGCTGGCAAAGCCCGCGGCGCCACAGGAGTTCATCGTTCGTCTTGACACCGCACTACGTCGCGCGCAGTCCGAGGACGACTAGGCCGCAGGCCGCCGCTCCGCTTCATCCCGCGCAAGTGCGTCTTGAGCGATGCGCAGCACCGCGCCGCTGGTGACAAGGTCCGCGCTCCACGTCGCGTCGCCGACCCGGACCTGCCAGCGTGCCCCGGCGAACGCACGGACGTTGACCGTCATCGTGCGAAGCAGCTCGTCGAGTCGTGTGCGGAGCAGCGTCGCGATCCGTGCCGCGCGCCGTTCGTCTCCGATGATCGGCGCGATGAGCGCGACGCCCGAATCGCCGTAGCGGAAGGCGCTCGCATCTCCACCGAAGAGCGTCGATGCGCCGCCGAGAGTCGCGCGGATGCAGCGATGGATGATCGCCCTGCGCGTCGCCTCCGACGATGTATCGACGTCGGCGACGCCCAACACGAGCGCGAAGGCGCGCCCACCGTCGCGGGCCTGGGCAACGCACTCACGTAGCGCGCCGACGAGGACGCGGTCGAGATACGACTCCGCGACCGCGGCGGTGCGATAGGCGACCGGCGGAGCCTCGGCGATCACGGGTGCGGGTCGCGGTCCGGGCTCGGGTTCGGCAATGAGACGGAGCACCGTTGGGATCACCGCGCGCCAGCGTTCGCGCTCTGCGACCCGCTCCGCCGCCCCGAGCCGCGTGAGGGCGACCGCTGCCTCCGGCGCCGGAACGAGATGGCCGCCTTCGAGCAGGGACTGGAGCGCGCGGCCGAAGGCTCCACTTGCAAGCGGAAGGCGCTCCGCGGAGATCGACGCCAGCAGCGTCGCCGGTCGCGCGGTCGTCGACGCGAGCGCCTCGAGGAGGTAGAGGCGGTAGAAGGCGGTCGCGAGGCCGGTCGCTGTCGGGCGGACCACGGATGACCTCCGCACGTGACTCGTCTCCTGTTACGGCTCGCCCTTGCGGTCAAGCCTTGGTGGCGAGCGCCTCCTCGACGGCGACGAGAAGGGAGTCACGCGTGAAAGGCTTTTGGACGATGGCGCCATCGATCCGAAGCGTCGCAGTGTCGAGACCCCCGCTGTAGCCGGTCATATACACCACGCGGAGGTGCGGCCGTGCCTTGCGCAGCTCGCGCGCCAGCTCGTCCCCGGACATCTCGGGCATCACGATGTCGGTCAGCAACAGATCGACCGGCCCCAGCCACATGGTCGCGAGCTCGATGGCGACCTTTGTTCCCGGGGCCTGGAGCACGCTGTAACCGCGGTCGGACAAGATCCGTACGACCGACTTGCGCACGGCGGCCTCATCCTCGACGACCAGGATCATCGCCGCACTCGGCGCGGATTGCGGGGAGGGCGCCGTCCGGATGTCGTCGAGTTCCGCCCGCACACCCGTCCTCGCTGGGATGTGCACGTGCACCGACGTGCCGCGCCCGACGACGGATTGGATCGAGATCGCGCCGTGTGCCTGCTGGACGATCCCGTACGCCGTCGCGAGACCGAGCCCGGTTCCCTTTCCTTTTGGCTTCGTCGTGAAGAACGGCTCGAAGGCACGTGCGATCACGTCCTTCGACATCCCGTAGCCGGTGTCGGTCACATCGAGCCGAACGTATCGCCCCGAGGTCAGCCCGCCGGGCACGTCGCCGTTGAACTCCACATTCGTCGTCACAAGGACTGCCGTGCCGCCGTCCGGCATCGCGTCGGCCGCGTTCATGATGAGGTTCAGGAGGAGCTGCTCGAGCTGTCCCACGTCGATCTCGATCGTCCAAAGATCGGGGGCGAGGTGCAGGTCGATGGCCACGCTCTTCGGGATCGTCCTCCGCAGCATCGATCGAAGCTCAGTGAGGACCGCGTTGAGCTGCACATCCTGTGGATTGACGGCGCCGCGGTGCGCGAATGTGAGGAGCTGCCGTGTGAATGTCGCGCCGCGCTCTGCCGCAAGGCGGATCTGGACGACGTCGTCGCGTACCGGGCTGTCCGCGGGCAGCGTGTCCTCCACGAACTGCGAGTAGTTCATGACCACCGCAAGGATGTTGTTGAAGTCGTGGGCGATCCCACCGGCGAGACGGCCGATACCTTCGAGGCGTTCGGACTGCCGGAGGCGCTCCTCGAGTGTGAGGCGCTGCTCCTCCGCTGTCCTCCGCTCGGTGATGTCGCGGATGAACGCGGTGAAGAGGTGACCGGTTGGAGTCTCGGCCGGGGTGATCGACAGCTCGATGGCGATCTCGCGACCATCGCGCGTGCAGCCTTCGAGCTCGAGTCGTTTTCCCAGGAAAGGTCCCGCACCGGTCCGCCGGTACTCGGCGAGACCGGCGTTGTGTCGGGCGCGGTAACGCTCGGGCACGATCAACGAGACCAGCGGCTGGCCCATCACCTCGTCTCTAGACCAACCGAACGTCGCCTCTGCCTGTCGACTCCACTCGACGACATTGCCGTCTCCATCCATGCCGACGATGGCGCTGAGAGACGCATCGAGCATCGCGCGGGCGTTGGCTTCGTCGCGCCGATGCTCGGCGAGTTGCTCTTTGACCGTGGCAAGTAGCTCATTGAAGTTCTCGGCAAGCCGCG
This sequence comes from Candidatus Limnocylindria bacterium, assembly GCA_036523395.1. Classification (NCBI taxonomy): domain Bacteria; kingdom Bacillati; phylum Chloroflexota; class Candidatus Limnocylindria; species Candidatus Limnocylindria bacterium. The sequence goes on from DATDEH010000072.1 coordinate 57,191, forward strand.
CGATCTCCCCAGGACCCTTCACGCCGACCGGATCCGCCAAGGTCGGGTCGATCACGCCACCGACGGCGCGGCTGAGCGCGGTCAACGGACCGACGACTCGCCGATACACGAACAGTGTGCCGACGAGGATCGCGACCAGGCCGACAGCGATCACGACCAGCTCTTGACTGAATAGGCTGTCGGCGCTCGCGGCTACTTCGCGTTCCTCGGCACCCGCGTAGACCTTCCAGCCGCGGGCTCCGGCCGTCGCCTCTCCGTACACGCGCGTGGCGCCGTCAAGATCCAGGCGGGTCGACTGAGACGCGTTCGCGAAGGCCGTGCCTTCGATCGCTGTGCCGGACCAGCGCACCGCGTCCACCGAGCGCGTCAGTGCCGTCCTGCCGTCCGGGGTGGTCACCACGAACTCGAGCTTGCGCGGACCTCCGAAGCGCTTGGCCAGCGTCGGCCCCAGGTCGCTGAGGTCCGCGAAGGCGGCAACGACGCCCACGTCTTTGAATGGCGCCGCGGTCACGACGCTGGTGCGGCCGGTGCGGAGATCGATGACCGGCGCCGCGAACACCGCTCCGCGCAGCGCTTCGGTCAGCCACGCCGCGCCGCTGTGCGACACGCCGATCGGCGTGGACCCGGCGCTGGAGCAGGTGATGCCGCCGCGGGGCAAGACGAAATCCAGGCGGGTCTGCTGGAGGACGCCGATCGGGCCGGAGCCGACGTTGCACGCTGCGCCCGGCACGAAGAGCGACGCGCTGGCCGGGTTCGCCGCGGTCCCGGTCACGAGCTCCTCGATCCCGCCCAACGCGCTCGTCACTTCCGACGCCGCAAGATCTGCGGCGAACATCGCTTCCTGTCGACCAGTTCGCTCCGCGTCCTGCAGGCCTTGGGCGCGGACGACCAATGCGGCACCCGCGGCAGTGCAGAGAAATAGGACCAAGAGACCGACTAGGTAGAAGCTGAGCGGAATCCTGCGGCTACGTCCACTGGCCATGCCTGCGGTCCCGACCAACCGCACATTACTGACCTTAATCGTCCAGTCAAGCGAGCCTTAGCACGTGTCAGGGGCTCAAAGTTCCGCTAACTCTTGCTGTCGGCCTCCATGGCCTTGGCGATCGAAGCGAGGAATTCCTTGTTCGTCTTCGTCTTGCCGAGCCGCTGCAGCAGAAGCTCGGTGCCTTCGATCTGACCGACCGCCGAGAGCATCTTGCGCAGCAGGATCACCTGCTTCATGACCTCGGGCGAGAGGAGCATTTCCTCGCGGCGCGTGCCCGACGCTGGGATGTTGATCGCCGGGAACGTGCGGCGTTCCTGCAGCTTGCGGTCAAGGATCATCTCGGAGTTTCCGGTGCCCTTGAACTCTTCGTAGATCACGTCGTCCATACGGCTGCCGGTGTCGACGAGACAGGTCGCGAAGATCGAGAGCGATCCGGCGGCCTGCCCGTTCGCGCCCTCGATGTTGCGGGCCGCACCGAAGAAGCGCTTCGGCGGGTAGAGCGCGACCGGGTCCATGCCACCGGAGAGCGTTCGGCCGGAAGGCGGGACGGCGAGGTTGTACGCGCGCGCCAGTCGCGTCACGGAGTCGAGGAGGATCGCGACGTCGCGTCCCGTCTCGACGAGTCGCTTCGCGCGCTCGAGCGCAAGCTCTGCGACGCGCGTGTGGTTCTCCGTCGGCTCGTCGAAGGTGGACGAGAACACCTCGCCCTTGATCGAGCGGCGGATGTCCGTCACTTCCTCAGGTCGCTCGCCGACGAGCACGACCATGATGTGTACGTCGGGATGGTTGCCCGCGATGCCGTTCGCGATGTCCTTGAGCAGCGTCGTCTTGCCAGCCTTCGGTGGCGACACGATGAGCGCGCGCTGTCCGAAGCCGAGGGGATTCACGAGGTTGATGAGCCGCTGGCTGAGGTTTGCGCCCTCGATCTCGAGGTCGAACATCTCGTCGGGGAACACCGGCGTGAGCGCCTCGAAGAGCGGTCGCCGTTTCGCGACCTCGGGGTCGACGCCATTGACGGCCTCGACGCGCAGCAGGCTGAAGTACTTCTCATTGTCTTTCGGTGGTCTGGTCTGCCCGGTGACGTAGTCGCCAGTACGCAGACCAAGACGGCGCACCTGACTCGAGCCGACGTACACGTCGTCGGGTGAGGGAAGGAGGCTGCGGCGCCTGAGGAAGCCGAAGCCGTCCTCGACGATCTCGAGGATGCCCTGGGCGAAGATGTTCCCCTGGGCCTCGGTCTGCGCCTGAAGGATGCGGGTGATGAGCTCCGGTTTGAGCGTCGCGGGTGTGATGTCAGTGACGCCGAACTCCTTGGCGATCGCCAGCATCTCCTTCGGCTTCGCCTCGTTCAGCTCTGTGATCGTGTAGTACTTGCGCACGCTCGCTTCGCTCGCTGAACCGGGGCCCCCACCCCGGGGCGCCGGCGGTGGCGCTTCGCGGCGCGTGGCCGGTGCGGCGGGCCCGTTCGTCGGGCCGTTGCTGGGACCGCCCGCGCCATTCGTTTCGCTGGTCGTGGGGGTCGCCGCCGCGGTGGGGCTCGGTTCGGGTGTCTGTGGTTGGGTGGGCTCTGGGGTGTCCAAGCGGTGTGTTGCTCCTTGCTGGTGTGTGCTGGCGCTACTGCTTACGTCCTGTGAGGACCGGGGGGCGCATTCGAGGTGCGCTCGCGCCCGGCAGAAGCCAATAGGGGAAAAGTCGCTATAGGACAGTATACAGCGTCGTGAAGCCGATCTCCTCTCCGCTTGCCGACGAGCTGATCCAACTCTCCCGCGAGATCCATGCCGATCCGGAGCTCGCCTATCAGGAGCGTCGCGCCGCAGCACGGATCGCGGCGCTGCTTCAGCGCCACGGGCACGAGGTTCAGATGGGTATCGGTGGCCTCGAGACGGCACTTCGGGCCCGCGTGGGTCCGCCCGGCCCTTCGGTCGCGCTCATCGCGGAGTACGACGCGCTTGCGGGAGTCGGCCACGGCTGTGGTCACAACCTTATCGCCATGACGAACGTCGGCGCGTTCTTGCATGCGGCGGCCGAGGACGATATCGGGATGGCCATCGAGCTCATCGGCACGCCTGCGGAAGAGGACGGTGGCGGGAAGATCGACCTGCTCGGCGCAGGGGTGTTCGACGACGTCGCGTTCGCGCTTTCGAGCCATCCCGCGGCGCAGGGGAGCTGGGGCGTGAGCGGCACGGGCCTCGGCATCGTCGGCAAGCGCGTCATCTACCGCGGAGCGGCGTCCCACGCCGGCTCGTCGCCCGAGCGCGGACGGAACGCGCTCAACGGAGTGATCCGTCTCTTCACCGGCATCGATGCCTGGAGGCAGCATCTCCCGCCCGACAGTCGCGTGCACGGGATCATCACGCACGGCGGCGATGCGGTGAACGTGATCCCGCGCGCGCCGAGGCGAAGTTCGGGCTGCGCGCGAAGGATCTCGCGACCCTGCAGGCGATGGTCGCGACGTTCACCGATGTCGTGCAGGGTGCGGCGCTCGAGACCGGCACCACAGCGGAGATCACCGACTATCTGCCGCTCTACGCGCCGGTCGCCGCGGATCTCCGGCTCGGTGACGTCGTCGCCGAAGAGCTGCGGCGTCGCGGCGTCGACGCGGAGCGCGGCGTCCTGGTGACCGCATCGACCGATCTCGGCAACGTGTCGCAGAAGGTGCCGACCGACTGGATCCGGTTCCCAGTGACGGAGCGTCCGATCGCGGGGCACTCCGATGCGATGCGCGACGCGAGCGCGAGCGACCTCGCCCACCGGAACGCGCTGCTCGTCGCAGACGCGCTGGGCGCAGCGGCGCACCGGGTCGCATCGGATGCGTCGCTTCGCCGATCGATCCAGGATGGCGCGAAGGTGATGGCATGAGGGCCGACGCGCTGCGCACGGAGCTGGTCGCGCTCTCACGCGCGATCCACAGCACCCCGGAGCTCGCATATCAGGAGCGAACCGCGGTGAAGAACATCGCCGCGCTCCTCGCGAGTCACGGCCACAGGGTCGAACAGCAGCTCGGCGGCGTCGAGACCGCCTTCCGCGCGCGGGTCGGACCCGCGGGTCCTGCCGTCGCCCTCCTTGCCGAGTACGACGCCCTACCGGAGATCGGGCACGCCTGCGGACACAACCTCATCGCGATGTCGAACGTCGGCGCGTTCCTCTTGGTCGCGGAGCGCGCGAAGGAGCTGAAGGTCGGCGTCGAGCTGATCGGCACACCGGCCGAGGAGAGCGGCGGCGGCAAGATCGACCTTATCGACGCCGGCGTCTTCGGCGAGTCGGTCGCGGTCCTCTCGTCGCACCCGTCGGGCGATCCGGACTGGGAGTTCGGCGGGAGCTCGCTGGGCGTCGTCACCAAACGCGTGACCTTCCACGGTGTTGCCGCGCACGCGGCGTTCTCGCCGCACCTCGGTCGCAACGCGCTCTCTGCGGCGATCCGGCTCTTCGTCGCGATCGACGGGTGGCGGCAGCACCTGCCCGCCGACACGCGCGTCCACGGGATCATCACCAAAGGCGGCGCGGCGCAGAACATCATCCCGGAGCTCGCCGAGTGCGACATCGGCCTTCGTGCCGCTACCAAGGAGCAGCTCGACGCGATGCAGCGCACCTTCGCGGAGATGGCAAAGGGTGCCGCGATGCAGACGGGAACGACCGTGGACATCGTCGATGACATGCGCATGTACGCGCCGGTGAAGCCGAGCGCGCAGGTCGGCGACCTCCTGGCGGATGAGCTGAAGCGCCGCGACCTTCCGACCGTGCGGGGCAAATTCGTCCTCGCGTCGACCGATTTTGGCAACGTGTCGCAGGTGGCACCGGCGGACTACATCGGGTTCCCGGTCAGCGAGGAGTCGATCCCCGGCCACTCGCATGTGATGCGCGACTCGTCGGCGACGGACCTTGCCCATCGAAACGCGATGATCACGGCGGAGATCCTTGCCGCCGCCGCGGTGCGCATCGCGACCGACTCCGCCTTAAGGGAGCGGCTGCGGGGCTAGCGCTACCCTCGCACTCGTGGCCGGCCCGATCACCAACGACACGACGCATCCTGTGCCACGCATCCCGCAGGGCGGCCGCGTTCTCGAGTTCGACTTCCCGGGCCTCGAGGTCGGCGCGGCCCAGTACGCGGAAGGACCGACGGGCTGCACCGTTTTCCACTTCCCGAAGATCGCGTCGATGCAGATCGACGTGCGCGGTGGATCGCCGGGGATCAATGGCGAGTACCTCACGGTCATCAACGCGATCTGCTTCGCCGGCGGCTCGCTCTATGGGCTGGAGGCGTCGACGGGCGTGGCCGCCGAGCTCTTCGCGAAGCGCGGCTACTCCACGAAATTGACGGACATCGCGCTCGTCTCCGGCGCGATCATCTTCGACTACCGCCGGCGCCAGAACGCGATCTATCCCGACAAGGAGCTGGGCCGCGCGGCCGTGCGCGCGCTGCGACCGGGTGCCTTCCCGATGGGTGCGGTCGGCGCCGGCTGCTCTGCCACCGCCGGCCACGGCGACTCGGCGGAGCTTTCGGGACAGGGCGGCGCGTTCCGCGTCGTCGGCAAGACGCGCATCGCGGTGTTCACCGTCGTGAATGCGTATGGAGCGATCGTCGACCGCGCGGGAAAGGTCGTGCGCGGGAACCGCGACGTCCAGGGTCGGCGCCAGCATGCGGCCGACATCGTGAGCGCCACCGGCGCGTACTACCCGCCGGCCGAGCCGCGCTCGCGCAACACGACGCTGACGTGCGTCGTGACCGACCAACGACTCGACGCGCTGCAGCTGCGATCGATCGCACGACAGGTGCACGCGTCGATGGCGCGCGCGATCCAGCCATTCCACGCGCGATGGGACGGCGACATCCTGTACGCGTGCTCGACGCAAGCCGTGGACGATCCTGCACTCGATGAGGTCAGCCTCGGTGTCGTCGCCTCAGAGCTGGCGTGGGATGCGGTGCTCGCGTGTTACGACGAATAGCCGTTGCACTACCGCTGCTCCTGGCGATCGCGTGCCAGCACGTGCAGCTGCCGTCAGCGCTGAGCACACAGCCACCACCGCAGCTGCCACTCCAGCTCGAGATCCCGGACGGCTACCGTGGCTACGTCGTGCTGCAGTACGCGCTCGACTCGTGCGCGGTCCTGCCGCGGCGCGGCGGCTTCACCGTCATCCGCTTCGGCGACGATGGACGCGCGTGCACTTCGGAGACGACCGTCGCGACGACGCTCAAAGACACCGCGTTCTACGTCGCGCCGAACGGCGAGCACACCGGCGAGCTCCTCGGCTTCGACGTGAACTTCGAACAGCGGCAGGAGGCGACCCACCGGATCATCGGCATGGTCTTCGCGGTCGCGCCGGATCCGCTCGTGATCCGGGCGATCGAACAGTGCCGCTGGGAAAACGCGAAATGCTTCGAGGGCATTCGCTCGCGCTGACCATGCCCCGAATGGACACAGCTCTGATGCGCATACGAGCCTGGCGTACGTTGGTATAGAAGGTATGCGTGCACTGACCGCTCTCGCAGCCCTTGCCGTGCTGTTGATCTCGTGCAGCACACCGGAGCCGTCGCGTCCGAGCGACCCTCCCGCGTCATCGGCGCGCACCGCGCCGCCGACCGGTCCGGTCCTTTCGAAGCTCCCCGTCGCGGCGAAGTTCGGCGAGCAGGGCATCCGCGTGTCGCCGAACGGGGAGCTGGTGCTCGTCGTCGAGCGCGAGGGTTTCGTGCACACGATCTACGACCTCGGGGGACGGACCCTCGCCAGCCTGAAGCTCGGCGAGATCGGGATGAATCCGTTCTGGCTGCCCGACTCGTCGGGCGTCCTTATCGGACGACGCATCGAGAAGGAACCGGGCGGCGCGTATCTCCTCGACATCTCGGTCCTCGAGCCTGATGGGAGCGAGCACGCCCTCGCGCATCGCGTCGGCTACCCGCGCGCAGAAGGTCAGCTGGTCTCACCCGATGGCGCCTACCTCGCGTTCGACACGCCCTGCTGTCCGTCGACGGTCATCGCGATCCCGCGCGTGGGTGGCGCGCCGCGCGAGCTCGCGACCGCGTCCGCGCAGCTGCACGTCCTCAGCTGGGACGCGGACGGTCATGTCGTGTACTGGGCGGGCGGTGACGCGCTGGACGCCGCCGGACTAGACGGAAGCCACTATCGCGTCCCGCTCGGACTTCCGGGCGGGGTGCATGCACTGGACATCGCGCCCGGCGCCCGCACCACTGACGGCGCGGCGACCGTGTTCTCCATCCAGGCCGACGGTCCGTTCCCCGGCACGGTGCAGAACAACGTCGCGGACCGCACGCTGGTCGCCCGCGAGCTGCGCGCGTATCCGTCCGGCGTGCCGCTGTATATCCGGCTCAGCGCCCACGAAGCGCTGACCTACGCGATCGGAGGCGCACTCGGCGCATACGACATCACCACGGGGATCACGCGGCCGCTCGTGACGATCGCCGATGACGACGGCGGTCAACCCACGACGATGTCCGGCGCGATCCTCGTGGCCACCCCGGGCCGCACGTGGGTGCGTGTTCTCGACATCGAACACGACGATGAGTGGCACGAAGCCGACGTCGGGCGGCTGCTGCAGACCGCCGGTTATGCGCTGTCGCGCGGCCGTTTCTTGGTGTTCGATGAGGACGGCACCCCGTATGTGCTGGACGGGATCGCCGCGCGAGCCGCGCCCGCACGCCCACAGGTCACGGCGACGTCTGTGAACACCGCCGTCGGGACCATCCGCGTTGCGAGGAACGCCTCCGTCGGTCGGAAGATGGAGCTCGCGTGGCGCATGAAGGATGGCGCGCCGCAGTCGCTGGACTATCTGGGCGCGAGCCTTGTCCTCGTGTCGACATGGACGCGACCGTGCGTGGTGTGCACGCAGCAGCTCGCGCTGCTCTCCGATGTCACGGTCGGCTCGCGGATCGAGATCATCGCGATCGGCGTGGACGAGACCGAGGCGTCGGCGCTCGACGTGGCCAAGGACTACCGGCGCCTCCGACCGCTCATCGGCAGCACCAGCGTCTTGAAGGACATCTCGCCGGGCCTTCTGCCGCAAACGTTCGTGCTCGACAGCGATCACATCGTGCGGCAGGTCATCTTCGGTCCAGTCACCTGGGACGACTTGGTGCGCGCGCTGACGGCGGCGTCGAAGAGTCGGCTAGCGCTCCGCGATGGGGATGTAGCGCTTTCCTGAGGGTCCGGTGTACTCGGACTCAGGCCGGATGAGCCGATTGTCGCCGTGCTGCTCCATGATGTGCGCGCTCCAGCCGGCGATGCGTCCGAGCGCGAAGATCGACGTGCCGAGATCGGCGGGGATGCCTAGGAACGTGTAGGTCGTCGCTGCGTAGTAGTCGACGTTCACGACGTTGACCTTCGCGGCGGCGCTCGGTGACATCTTCGGTCGCCGATCGGCGATCGCTTTCGCCAGTCGCTCCTGGATCTCGAAGTACGGCTTGCCCTTCCATCCCTTCGAGAGCTCCATCGCGAAACGTCGTAGGTACTTGCCGCGGGGGTCCTCCGTGAGATAGACGCGGTGCCCGAAGCCCGAGAACTTGTACTTCGTCGCGATGGCCTTGTCGACGAACGTTTCGACATGATCGGGCGACCCGATCTCATCGAGCATCTTCATCGTGCCGTCCGTCGCGCCGCCGTGCAGCGGGCCCTTGAGGGCGCCGAATGCCGCAGTGACGGCTGCGTGCATGTCCGCGTTCGTGCCTGCGACGACGCGCGCGGTGAAGGTCGATGCGTTGAGGCCGTGCTCTGCCTGCAGGATGAAGCAGGTGTTGAGGATCTCCGCGGCACGCGGGTGGACGTCGACGCCGGCCATGTGCGCGAAGTTCGCGGCATGGTCGAGCGATGGGTCCGGAGGGATCGGCTGTTCCCCGCGGCGGCGCCGCATGTAGCTGGCGAGGATCGTCGGCAGCTTCGCGGTGAGCCGGATCGCCTTCCGGTACTCGGCTTCCTGGGAGTTGTCGCCCTCGGCGGGGTCCTCGACGGCGGAGGCAGAGGTGACCGTGCGGAGAACGTCCATTGCCGTACCGCTCTCGGACATCTCCTGCAGGATCTGACGCAGGAAGGGCGAGAGCGTGCGGTGCTTCACCAGCTCCGCCTTGAAGGCCCGGAGCTGTTCCTTCGTCGGCAGGTCGCCGTTCAGCAACAGGTAAGCGACCTCCTCGTATTCGGCCTTCGTGGCGAGCTCGTCGATCGAGTAGCCGCGGTAGACGAGGCTGTTGTCCTCCACCTTGCAGATCGCCGTCGTGGTCGCAACGACGCCCTCGAGCCCGCGTGTGGGGGCCTTCATGCGGCTTTCGTCGGTCATTGTTCGAGTGTCGCATAAAGGTGTCGGTCGACCCTCTTGGTGCTTGCCCACCCGCCTTGCCTACTTGCATTAGCCGGAGAAGCCGGAGTACAGTCGCGCCATCAGGGTCAGTCGTCACTAAACCCTGTGGGGAGGACGAAACGGACGCGGCGAGGCCGCGTTAGGCACCTTGGGGTGCCCGCTAGAACTGAAAGCCCCTCATCCCACCCACCAGCGGAGGGCGGCGGCCATCGGGCCGGCGCCCTTTCGCTATCTTGGCCGGAGGAACGGTGAAGGCAGGAGCTGCAGTTCCAGAGCGTCGTCCCCGCGTCCCGCGCGACACATATCGAGCGACAGCACGCTCGGTGGGCATCGCGCCGCGTCTCCGCAAACGCATGCCTCTCTTCGACGCGGCGATCCTCATCCTCGCCGGTGTCTTCCTCCTCCTGACCGGCCCGGTCATCGGCTCCGCCATCGGCGACGGGATCCGCCAGATCACGGCGAGAGTCGGCGAGTCGATCGGCGGTCAACTCGGAAGTGGCCAGATCGAGCTGCCGGCTGGCGGCGGCAACGTCGTGAGTGCGGAGCCGGTCATCAACGGCCTGCCTGACTTCACGCGCGACTCGGAGCTGCAGATCTCCGGCCGCGTCCCGTCATTCGCGATCGCGCCGGGGCGCAGCGTCGAGATCGTGCTGAACGCCGCGGTCATCGCCAACGCGGAGCTCGATCCGACCGGCACATTCGCCGCAACGCTCACGCTGAAAGACGGAGCGAACGCGATCGGCCTCACGCTCCTCTCCGGTAAGGACGTCATCGCGCGCTCCGCCTACACCGTCATCCTCGACAAGCAACCGCCGACGCTCGACGTGCTCGGACCTGCGAACGGCGCGCTAGTCGAGGGACCGAACGTCGTCGTGCAGGGGAAGGCCGAGGTCGGCGCGTCCGTGACGGTCAACGGTCGGACCATCGTGCCCGCTCAGGACGGCTCGTTCAGCGAATCGTTCACGCCGCCGGTCGGCCCGGTCGCGATCACGGTGGTCGCGCGTGACCGTGCGGGGAACGAAACGACGGTGAAGGCGAATGTGACCCTGCGGGCGCCGACCGTCTCCGCAACGCTCGTCACGGTGACGCTCGATCGCGTGAAGGTGCGACCGGGTGAGATCGTCGGTGCGCAGATACGCGTGACCGAGAATGGCATCCCGAAGGGCGGTGCGCTGGCGACGCTGTCGGTCGGCGTCGTCACGATCGGCAGCTCCGCGACGGATGCCTTCGGCAACACCCGCATCTCCTTCGCGGCACCGCCGAACGAGGGCGACGCCGCGGTGGTGGTGTTCGCGGCCGGCTCGTCAGGAAGGACCGTGCTCACCGTCGCACGCTGAGCGCGCGCTGCCCGGCGATACTGCGCCGGTGACGTCGGCCGATCTCGTCCTCTTCTCTCTTCTGGGTGGGACCGCGCTCCTCCTTTACGGCGTGCGCCTGGTCGGGGAAGGACTCCAGCGCGCGGCGGGGACACGACTGCGGCACTTCCTTTCGACGCTTACCGGGAACCGCTTCAAAGCGCTCGCCGTCGGCGCAGGAGTGACGGCCGTCCTCCAGTCGTCGAGCGCGACGACGGTGATGCTGGTCGGATTCGCCTCCGCGGGGCTGCTTTCGCTGCGGCAGACCATCGGCGTGATCCTCGGCGCCGACGTTGGAACGACCGTGACCGTGCAGCTCCTCGCCTTCGATCTTCTCTCGGTCTCGCCGCTGATCGTCTTCGCTGGCTGGCTGCTGTGGACCGTAGGTCGCGGGACACTTCGCTACATCGGCCAGGCGGTGCTCGGCTTCGGATTCCTGTTCCTGGGCATGAAGCTCGTGTCGGACGGGACGGCGCCACTCGCGAGCAGCGCCCTGTTCCGCGATCTCCTCAGCGCGCTCACCGGCCAGCCGCTCATCCTGTTCCTCGTCGCGGCGATCTTCACGGCTCTTGTGCGCTCGAGCGCCGCGGTGATCGGTCTCGCGCTGTCGCTCGCGGCGAGCGGCCTGATGCCACTGACCGGCGCGATCCCGATCATCTTCGGCGCGAACATCGGGACAGCCGCCACAGCGCTGTTCGCGGCCATCGGACAGAACGCCGAGGCGCTCCGCGTCGCCGCGGCTCATGCGGCTTTCAAAGTGGTGGGCGTGGCGCTCTTCGTGCCGTTCGCCGGCCTCTTCGCGGATGTGGTCTCCCGCACCGCGCCCGATGTGCCGCGCCAGATCGCGAACGCCCACACGCTGTTCAACGTGATCCTCGCGGCCGTGTTCCTCCCGTTCACGAACGTCGCGGCGGATCTCTTCACGCGGCTCGTGCCGGACCGGACGACGACGTCGACGGGCGCCATCTACCTCAATACGCAGACGATCGACACACCCGCGGTCGCGCTCGGCCAGGCCCTGCGCGAGACACTGCGGATGGGCGACATCGTTCAGCAGTCGCTGCGCGACTCTCTCGCCGTGCTCGAGCGCGACGACGAGCGGCTCATGCGCGAGGTCGTCGCGCGCGACGACGTCATCGACCAGCTCGAGGAGGACATCAAGCAGTTCCTCATCGGCCTTGGCCAGCAGCAGCTCACCGAGGAGCAGGCGGAGCGCGAGACGGCGCTCATCTTCGTCATCGCCAATCTCGAGGAGATCGGTGACGTCATCGAGAAGAATCTGATGGAGCTCGCGGCGAAGAAGATCGCGGGCCACCACGTCTTCAGCCAGCAGGGCTGGTCCGAGATCCGGCAGCTCCACGCCAAGGTGGTCGAGAACCTCGAGCTGGCGATGTCCGCGCTCGCCTCGAACGACGCGACCATCGCGGAGAAGATCATCCGTCACAAGAGCGTCGTGAATGTCCTCGAGCGCCAGCTCCGCCAGACGCACATCCGGCGCCTGCACGAGGGGCTGCGCGAGACGATCGACACGTCGAGCATCCACCTCGACCTGCTGGCCAACTTGAAGCGCGCCAACTCTCTCGTCGCGGGCATCGCATACGCGGTCCTCGGAAAGCACGCGGTGAAGAGCGCCGAGGAATGAGCCGGCGGTGAGCAGCCGTGCCTTCGTCGGCACCTCTGGCTGGTCGTACACGACCTGGCGGCCGAAGTTCTACCCCGAGGGCACGAAGAGCGCAGCCTTTCTCAGCTATTACGCGACGCGGCTCGCCACGATGGAGATCAACTACACCTTCAATCACCTCCCGACCGAGAAGAACGTGGCGCAGTGGACCAGGGCGACGCCTGAGGACTTCATCTTCGCGCTCAAGGCGTCGCAGCAGATCACCCACCGCAAGCAGCTGCGGGAGCCCGCGGAGACGCTTCCGATCTTCTTCGAGCGCGCGCGGCCGCTCGGCAAGCGTCTGGGTCCGATCCTTTTCCAGACCCCACCGTGGGTGAGGCGCGACGACGACCGGCTCGCGATGTTCCTCGCCGCGCTACCACGCGATCTGCGCTGCGTCCTCGAAGTCCGCGATCCGTCCTGGTACGTGGCCGAGGTCTACGACCTCCTGAGCGCGGCGAACGTCGCGCTGGTGCACGCGGAGGGGGAGAAGGCGCCGTCTCCGGTCGAGACGCTCGGTGCGACAGCGGACTTCGCATACGCGCGTCTGCGTAGTCGCAGCGGTTATCCCGACGAGGTTGTCGATGCCTGGGCGGTGCGGCTTCGCGCGATCCTCGATTCAGGGAAGGACGTGTATGCGTACTTCCGTCATGACGAAGATGGCTCCAACGCCCTGTCGGCGGAGCGTTTGCGCCGATCGTTCACGTGAATCCCTCCGTCGAGATAGTCGTCGCGCTCGCGATCTTGGTCGGGTTGATGTGGGCGGTGCTGTCGGCGACGCGCATTCGCGTCCCGTATCTCGAGATCGTCGCGGTCGTGGGACTCCTGGCTGCGGTCGTCTGGGCGCTGCTGGCGTCGCTGTCCGTTCTCGTCTTCGGTCTGAGTGCGGCGGATCTCTCGCACGAGCCCGAGGCGTCCATCACGTTCCCTGGCGCACGCGTTGAGCGCTCAGTCCAGTCAGAGGCGCAACTGGACATCATCTGGGGCGGAGATGTTGCTCGATTTAGCCGCGTGTATCGAACAGCGGCGCCTCTGTCAGAGGTCGTCAGCTTCTACCGGCTGGAGCTTGGATCGCGAGGTTGGTTTGTACTCGTAGGGTTAACCGACTTTGATGCGTGCGCCCGCGGTCTGCTGTTCTCTGTCAGGGGCGTCAGCGCGACGACCTTCGAGACACGGATATACCCGCACGGTAGGTCCACGCACCCGCCTGAGTGCAAGCAGGGCACTCCTCCGGCTCCAGAAGCCGTGGCCCTGATTGCGGTCGGCGCGTTCACGGTGTACATCGTCACGGCATCGCAGGTGCAACGCCGCGCGCGACGTGCCCGCGGCACTCCACTGCGCGCAGTGAGTGGGTTTGCGAGGTGGGGACCGGCGTTCGCATGGGTCCCCTATGTGTTCCTCGACGCACGACCGGGCCCGACGATCGCGCCCAGCGAACTGATCGTGTATGTCGGCATCGTGCTCGTCGTCGTCGGCGCGGCAGTCGCGCTGTGGGCGGCGTTCACCCTAGGGAGCCAGTTCGATCTGGAGCCCGAAGTGCATCGAGACCACGTCGTTGTCAGGGACGGCCCCTACCGTTTCGTCCGCCATCCTGTCTACCTCGGCCTCGGCGCGCATTTGGTCGGCGCATGCCTCGCGTCGGGCAATCTCGTTCTGACCCTCGGCGTGCTGCTCGTCGGCCTCCCGCTCCTCTATCTTCGCGCGTACGCGGAGGAGCGGCTCCTGCGTGCCGAGCTTGGGCCTGCGTACGACGCCTACGCGCGAGAGGTGGGGATGTTCGTTCCGCGCCTGGTGCGCCCCGCTGGATGACGGCCCGGGATGGCCGGTTACTTGTGCGCTTGCCTTAGCCTACCCGCCAGGGGAGCAAGTCACGCTTAGGAGGGAAAGGTGAACTGGCTCGCCATCGTCATCGCGGCCATCGCGAACATGGTCATCGGAACGCTCTGGTATGGAACCTGGGCCTTCGGCAAGAGCTGGACCAAGCTCTCAGGACACAACATGGGTGAGGGGATGTCCACGGGGCCCCTCTACGCAATGACCGCGGCCGCCGCGGTCGTCCAAGCGATCACGATGTCCTGGTTCGTTGCGCAGACCGGGGCGAACAGCGGCGCCGCCGGTGCGATCATCGGCCTCTACGTGGGCCTCGGCTTCGTCGCCACCGCGATGTTCGCCGAGGTGCTATTCGCCGGACGACACCCGCGCCTTTACGCGATCACCGCCGGTTATTCCGTCGTCGCGGCGATCGTGCAGGGCATGATCATCGGATTCCTCGGCTGATCAGCTAACCGTCGCTTTCGGGAACAGACGCGCACCGACCGCGGACGCGGCGATCGTGATCGCCGCGGCCGCGAGTACGGCGCTGAACTGGCCGGACGACACGACGCCCGCGGCGAGGCCGAGGCCCATCACGACGAAGCTGAATTCGCCGATCTGACCAAGGCCGACGCCGAGCTGCGCGCGCCGCGCCGGCACCGAGAACAGCGCGGCGAGCCCGCTGATGGTCACGATCTTCAGCGCGACGAGGAGGAGGACGAGCCCGAGCACGCCGGCCTCGCTCACGACCGTCGCGGGTTCCACCAGCGTGCCGATCGCGACGAAGAACATGACCGCGAAGAGATCGCGGAACGGCAGGACCTCGCGCCGCGCCTCCTGCGCCTCTGGCCGGATCGAGAGGAGCAGTCCCGCGACGAATGCCGCGAGCGCGACGGGTACGCCGAAGATCACGGCGCCAGCGCCGGCGCTCGCGAGCGCGACCGAAACGGCGACGATGAGGAAGATGTCCGGCTGCTCGCGCACGCGCGCGAGTAGCCATGGCAGGGCGACGAGCTGCGCGACCGCCGCGAATCCGATGAACGCGAACGCCTTGCCGAAGGCCAGCGCGGCAGGATCGCCGCTCGGCGCGAGGAGGACGGCCAGGATCGTCGCCGCGACGAGCGTGACCGCGTCTTGAAGGATCGCCCAGACGACCAGCGCGCGATCGGTCACCGCGTCCGTCGTACGCCGCCGGCTGCGCGTGATGTTGACGACGACGACTGAGCTGGAGAGGGCGACGGCGAGCCCGAGCGTGACCGCGCCGAGGACGCCGGTGCCGAGCCACATGAACGCGATCGCTCCCGCGAGCGTGCCGATCGCGATCTGCAGCGGCACGGCGAGCAGGATCCCGCGCGGCTCTCGACGCAGCGCCCGCAGGTCGAGCTCGATCCCGACCTCGAAGAGCAGGAGGACGACGCCGACGTCCGCCAGGACCTGGATCTGATGGCGGTCGGCAACGTATCCAGGGGTGAAAGGGCCAACGAAAAGACCGACGAGGAGATAGCCGAGTACAGCCGGCAGTCCCAGCCGCCTGCTGATGGCCCCCGCGAGAGCGGCGGCAAGCAACACAACACCGATCTCGAGAACCGGGACAGCCTGGGGCACATCCCGAGGCTACCGGGTGCCGGAACGACAGGCAGCAGCGATCGGACGATCGGACGGGCGGGCGAGGTTGGACGGAGCGGCACTCCTCGACGAGCGTCTGCGCCCAGCCGGCCCGACCGGAGCGCGTGCCGTGGGCGGCGGGCCGGCGTAGCCAGCAGCGAGGAGAGGAGTGGCGCGACGTCGGACTCGCCGCCGCTGCGGTCGATAGCGCGGCTAGCTCGAGGGCACGTCCCAGTCAGCAGGGAGGATGTGGATCCAGGTCTGCCCTGGCGAGAGGTAGATCTTCTGGTTGTAGAAGTTCGTGAAGACGAACGCGTCCGTGTACGACGCCCGCGACCACGTCCCATCCTGGCGCAGTCCGTCGCGGAAGATGCTCGCCTTACCGACGCCGGTGAGGCGCATGTCGAGGCTCGGCGCGCCGCCCGCGTCGTCGATGACGTCGGTGACCCAGATGTCGGTGTTGATGATCACGACGTTCCGCGCCGCGATCGCCTGCCCGTTCATGCCGTCGATCTCGGGCCGGTAGTTCAGCGCGCTGCTCGCGCTCTGGAGGCGCGAATAGGTGTGCGACGTCGCGTCGTAGTGATAGAGGACACGCGCGTCGAGGCGATAGGGGATCAGGATGTTGCTCGCCGGGATGCTGCCGAGGAAGCCCCCGGACGTCGCGGCGTGATTCTGCGATGCGAGGAAGTCCCAACGCGGCACGTCGACCGGACCGCCGCCGCCGACCGACGCCGTCGCTTCGCGCAGGGCCTGCGAAGAGGTGAACAGGTTGTGCGGGGCCACCTTTCCGTCGACGTTCGTGCGATAGAACGCGCTGCCCTGTCCGAGCTGCGGCGAGACGCCGACGTAGGCGCCTCGCTCGATGTCGCCGCGCACCAGACCTTCCATGAGCTGCGACGCGCCAGAGAACACGAGCGAGCCGCGGACCATCGGCGTCGTGTACCGGTCCGAGAACCGTACGCTGCGGACCGCGCCGATCGTGTCCGGATCCTGCGAGTGGAAATATGCGGCGAGCCGCGTGATGAAGCCCTCGACAAGGAGCTCGATGACCATGTCGGCCTGACTGATCCCGTAGTGCGGGCGCGCGGTCGGCGCGTTGTCGATCTTCACCGCCAGGGGCCGGCGCAGCGGATTCGGACCGCCGGCGACAACGGGCATCCCGTCCAGCGGCCAGCACGAGACGCACGCGAGCTTCTGGACCTCATTCGGCGGCGTGATCCAGGTGTCGGGCTGGAATACAAAAGCGGACGTCCCGGTGTTGTTGAGCGCGCCGACGTGCGTGGTCCCGTCACCCAGTGCCGTTACCGTGGCCGCATCCGCCTTGCCATCCATGTTCCAGTCCCCGGCGACGAGTGCCGTGTTGCTCCACGACAGCGTCGCCGCGCTCAAGGTCGCGATGCCACCCACCTGCAGCAGAGAGAAGCGCGAGGCCGCCGACATCAGATGCACGCGACTGCTGCCGTCGGCGTAGGAGTACATGGTGAGGATGTCGGTCTTGCCGTCGCCGTCGACATCCCCGGCCGCCCACTTCGCCTTCGTCATGTCGAAGAAGCCTTCGGGCGAGATCCACATCCCGGCCCAGCCGCCGATCGGCTGGATACCGCGGGGTGAGGGATCGAAGACGTGCACGCCGATCCGGAAGTTCGGGTACTGGTAGATCATCGCGACCTGGTCGACGCCGTCGGTGCGCGTGAAGTGTCCCGTGAGGAAGCGCGCCTTCGTCGAATCGACCTGTCCGGGACCCGAGTCGTACGCGCCGCCGTCGCCCGCGTAGAACAGACCCGATCCGGTGGCGATCAGGTACAGGAACTTCAGCTGGAAGTTGTCGAGCTGGTAGGGAATGAGGAGTCCGGTCTTCGGCGTGCCATCCCAGACCCCCGCGAGCAAGCCCTGCGCGCGGTTCCAGTCAAAGTTCGTGTGGCGCCACCAACCGGCGTTGCCGGTGTAAGCGAAGTTGCTGCCGGTCGAGAGCCACACGACGATGTGGACGGTGAGCCCGCCGTCGTTGTAAAGAACTGCGATGTCGGTCTTCTTGTCGGCGTTCAGGTCGACCGCGACGGGCTTCATGCGCGAGAGGTCGAAGTGGTTCGCGCCCTCGAGGAACCACTCGGTGTGGGTGAACTTGCCGTCCGCGCCGCGGTCGAGCACGACGATCCGGAGCCCGAAGTCATCGTTCGGGTCGTAGATCGAGGCGATCTCCTGCGCGCCGGTGCCGCGGAAATCGCCGACGAGGGTGAAGCCGTTGGCGAGGGTCTGCGCCGCGGCGGTCCCGCCGCCGGGTTGCGCGGCCGGAACGATGCTCACGGAGAGCAGCAGGGTCAGGAAAAAGGTGAGGAGCCTCACAAGCGCCAGAACGTCCGATACGACGGTTTTGTGACGGCCTGACTGTACGGCACGGCGGCCGCGCCGCTAGGCGAAGAGGCGCTCCTCGTACTCGACGGCACCGATCGCCTCTCGCTTCGACCGTCCCGAGAGCAGGTGCTCGGCCATGGTGATCCCCATCTCCGAGGCGATGTCCATGTCAACGTACTTGTAGAGGCCCTGCCGGCCGCCTGTCACGAGGCCGTCGAAGCGCATGAGCTGGTCCATGAGGGTCTGCATGGCGACCTCGAAGCCGACCATGTAGACGGGGTAGCCGGTCGTCGCGCGCAGGACGACGGACTCGGCGACGTCCTCTTCGCGGCAGAAGCCCTCCGCGGCCAGCTCCTTCGCGCAGCGCCTCCCGAGCTCGTCGGCTGTTGCCGTCCAGATGGCGTCGTTGATCTCGCAGGTGATGTCGCATAGCACCACCGTCTCGCCGGGCGGGCAGATCTCCGTGCCGCCGTAATTGCGCGTCTCCGAAACCCGGTTGAAGGTCTTGTCCTGGAAGTAGACCGACTGTGCCGGGAGGACCTTCGGCTTCCGGAAGCGCAGGCCGACGATGGTGAGCGCGCGGAAGCGGAGCTTCTTCGCCGCCTCTCGTGCGGCGGGCGACACGCCATCACCGAGCAGTGCGATGAGGGAGGGGAGCGGCAGCGTGTTCACCACGCGGTCACACTCGACGCGCTCCTCCCGACCCTCGAAGTGGTACGGCGCTAGCCCGGGCTCGATGCCCGATGCGATGAGGCAGAGCTGCCCGTCCGTCGCTGTCGAGGCGACCTTCCGATAACGCACGGCGGTGACGCGGTCGCCGGCGACCTCGAGACCGGTGACGAGCGCGCGGGTCACGACGCGGTTGTCCGGCGACGCCGCGCGGATGCGGTCTGCCATCCGTCGCGAGATGAGCCCCGCGCCCTTGGGCGGGTAGTACAGCTGGACGACGAGAGGCGCGTATTCGTGCTCGCCCTCGGTGATCTTGTCGAGGCCCTTTCGGAACGAGCTCACAGCGACCTTCCACAGGTTGATCTGCGGAATGCGGTGCTGCGCGAACGACGCAGCGAGCTGCGAGGGCGGCATGCCCCAGACCTTCTGCGTGTACGGCCCGAAGAACATCCCGTAGAGGGTCTTGCCCATGCCCTGCGTGACCCAGTCCTCGGCCGAGACGATCTTCCGTGGCCGCACGCGCTTGCGAACGACTTCGACGAAGTAGTCGAAGAACGCGCGCGCCGCGAGCAGGGGCGACATGCTGCGCGCGATGTCCATCGCCTCGAGCGGGTACTTGTAGTACTTCCCGCGGAACTTGATGCGCACGTTCTTCGCTTGCGCGGGGAAGCCGTCCGACGCGATCTCTTTGAACATGTCGAGCACACGTTGATTGCGCGCGTGATACGCGTGCGGTCCGAAATCGAAGCCGGCATCGGTCGATCCGCGCAGCGTGGTCGCGAGACCGCCCAGGAAATCCTGCGCCTCAAGGAGCGTGACGCGCTCGCCGCGCTCGGCCAGCGTGAAGCCGGCGGCGAGCCCGCAGATGCCGCCGCCGAGCACGACCGTATGGCTCAGGGAGACCTCCTGGAGATGGTGTGGGTGCGGCTCAGGGTAAGCGGTAGACGCGGAGGTCGCTGGCCACGCGCTCGCCCGCCGCGACGTCCTTGGTGATGGTCGAGCCCAGCACGATCGCGGACCGATCACCGAGGCTCACGCCGCTGGAGACCACCGCACGCGGTCCGATCCATACCTCGTCACCGAGAACGACGCTGCCCGCGAGCGTGGTACCTGCCGCGATGAGGCAGCGCGACCCGATGCGGACGGAGTGCGCGATGTGAACGAGGTTGTCGATCTTTGTGTCGTCACCGATGCGCGTCGGCAGCCGGAACAGGCTGCGGTCGACGGTCGAGTTCGCTTGGATCTCGACCCGCGCGCCGATCTCGACGGAGCCCGCGTGCGGAACGGCGACGTTCGTCGTGCCGTAGTCCCACTCAGCGCGCGCTGCTCTTCCCTGGCGCATCGCCGGTCCCTTGAACTCGAAACCCTCGGAGCCGATCACCGCGCCCGCGCGGATGATCGTGTCCTCGCCGAGCGCGACGCGTTCGAGGATCGTTGCGTTCGGTTCGACGACGGCCCTCGCGCCGATGCGGACGTTGCGTGGCGCGACATAGGCGCGTTCGTGCACCCGCGCGCTGGGATCGATGACGCTCGCGAAGTCGTGCCAGTAGAACTCGCTCGAAGCATGAAGCCAGCGGTGCAGGCCATAGAACGCGGACTCGGGATGATCCGCCACTGCGAGGCCGAGCGATGCGGGCACCGCATCAGCGAGCTCCGCGGTCGTGACGATCGCGGCAGCGGCGCTCGTCTTGGCGAGACGCTCGAGCGATCGTGCGTCACCGGCGTAGACGAGCACGCGACCGTCGCGCGCGCCGAGGAGCGCGAGGTCATCGAACTCCGCGTCGCGCACCACACGAAGTGGTGCGTGCGCCGCGGCTTCGCCCAGCTTCATCGAGGGCACTCTACCCGTAGGATTCGCGCGTGTTCCAACCGCCGCCGCTCGAAGCGGTTCGCGCGTACACGCTCGAGACCTCACCGCTCTGCTTCACGACCGACATCGAATGGTCGCCCGACTGGGCGATCCGCGAACTCTTCAAGCTCGCGGATGAGCACGGTGTACCGCTCACGCCGTTCCTCACCCATCGGTCGCCGTACCTGGCGCAGCGGTTGATGGACGACAACGCCGCTGATGTTGGGTTGCATCCGAACTTCCTGCCCGGCAGCACACACGGCGCGACTGTCGACGAGGTCATCACTGCGACCAAGGCCCTGTGGCCGGGCGCCGTCTCGTTCCGCTCGCACTGTTTCTACGACGACACACGGATGCTCCGGAAGATGGCTGACGCCGGCTTCCGCTACGACTCGAACCTCTTCGCGTTCCTTCAGCCGATGCTCGCGCCGCTCCGCACGGTGACCGGGACGGTGCGACTCCCCGTGTTCTGGGAGGACGACGTTCATTCGGCAAACGAGCTCTCCTGGGATGCAGCTGCGCTGCGAGCGGCGTTCGAGATGCCCGGGCTCAAGATCGTGAACGTCCATCCGCTCCGTGTAGCGCTGAACGTGCCTGACGAGGCCTTTTACGAGTCGCACAGGCGGCTCGAGTCCGCGGTCGACGTGGACCCCCGTGCTGAGGCGCATCGCGGGAAAGGCACACGGACATACCTCGAGGAACTGTTCGCGTACGCGAGCGCTGGCGCGCGCCCCCCGCTGCGGCTCTGTGACCTCTATGCACAAGCGGTCGACCGAGGCGTCGGCGCCCTCGACCGATGGGCCTAAACTCCGCCCGTGCGCGTCGCGGCGATCCAGGCGCTCGAGCATCATCTCCCGGAGCGCCGGCTCACGAACGATGAGCTCGCGAAGCTCTACCCCGACTGGTCGGCCGAGAAGATCTTCGACAAGACCGGGATCCGTGAGCGTCGCATCGCCGCGCCCGATGAGTTCGCATCGGACCTCGGCGTGGCCGCCGCTGAGAAGCTGATCGCATCTACCGGCCTTGACCGCTCGACGGTCGATCTGCTGGTGTACTGCACGCAGAGCCCCGACTACTTCCTTCCGACCACCGCGTGTGTGATCCAGGAGCGGCTCGGTCTGCCGATGACGACGGCCGCGTTCGATTACAACCTCGGCTGCTCAGCGTTTCCGTACGGTCTCGCGATGATCCGCGGCCTCATCGAGACGGGTAGCGCATCGACCGCGCTCCTCGTTATGGGCGAGACCTATTCGAAGTTCATCCACCCGATGGACAAGAGTGTTCGCACGCTCTTCGGCGACGCCGGCAGCGCTGTGCTCGTCACCGCGACGGAGCGCGAGGGACCGACGCTGGGCCCATTCCTGCTCGGCAGCGACGGCAAGGGGGCGAACAACCTCATCGTGAAGCGCGGCGGGATGCGCCAGCCCATCGGTACAGAGCCGCTCGCCGAGACCACCGACGCCAGCGGCAACATCCGCACCGAGGCGAACCTCTATATGAACGGGCCGGCCATCCTCGAGTTCACGATCCGGCGCATCCCCGCGGTCTTCAAAGAGCTGCTCGCGCGCGCCGAAGTCACGCTGAATGACGTGCGCTGGGTGGTCATGCATCAAGCCAACGAGTACATGCTTCGCTACTTGCAGAAGAAGATCGGGATCCCCGATGAGAAGTTCGCGGTCCATCTCGCCAACTGCGGCAACACGGTCTCGTCGACGATCCCCATCGCCCTGCAGCACTTGGTCAAACAGGGCCAGGTCAAGCGCGACGACCTCATCCTCACGCTCGGCTTCGGTGTCGGCTACTCGTGGGGCGCCAATCTGATCCGCTGGAGTCCCGACGCCTGAACGAGCAGGAGTTCCTGCGAGGTCTGCGCGACCGCCTCGCTTGGCCCGATCTCGGACCGGACACAGACCTCTCAGGCGACGATCGCTGGGATTCGCTCGCGCTTGTCGACGTCGTCATGTACGTACAGGACGAGCTCGGCCAGACGCTCGCCGCTGATGACCTGCAGAAGCTGACGAAGGGCCGCGAGCTCGTTGGACTGGTGCGCGACAAGCTCGCCTAGCTTTGAAGGGCCTTCTTCACGAGCCCCGGGATCTCGCTTGGTGCGTTCGCGACGGGAATGCCGGCGGCCTCGAACGCCTTGACCTTTGACTCCGCGGTGCCCTGATTTCCAGAGACGATCGCGCCGGCGTGACCCATGCGTTTCCCTGGCGGTGCGGAACGACCCGCGATGAACGCCACCGCCGGCTTCTTGCCGTTCGCGCGCATGTACTCGGCGGCGCTTTCCTCGGCGCTCCCGCCGATCTCGCCGACGATCACGATGACCTCCGTCGCCGGGTCCTCGTTGAGCAGGCGCACCGCGGCGGGCGTCGGCAATCCGATGACGGGATCGCCGCCGATCCCGAGGCACGTCGACTGGCCGAGACCGGCGCGGCTGAGCAGATCGGCGATCTCATAAGTGAGCGTGCCGCTGCGTGAGACGAACCCCACGGCTCCCGGCTTGAAGTTCTCCGCGGGCATGATCCCGATCTTGCATTCGCCGGGTGTGATCGCGCCGGGGCAGTTCGGGCCGATGAGGGTCGTCCCGGAGCGATCGAGCACCGATGCGACCTTGAGCATGTCCTGCACCGGCGTGCCCTCGGTGATCGTGATCACGAGGTCCAGCTCGGCGTCGAGCGCTTCGAGCATCGCGTCCATCGCGCCCGACGCGGGAACGAAGATGATCGAGGCGTTCGCGCCGGTGTCCAAGGTCGCGCGTGAGACCGTGTCGAAGATCGGGAAGCCCTCGCGCGTCGTGCCGCCGGCACCCGGGACGACGCCGCCGACGACCTTCGTCCCGTACTCGCGCATGCGCGTTGCATGGAACGTCCCCTCGCGGCCCATGCCCTGGACGATCACCTTGGTGTTGCGATCCAGCAGGACGCTCACCTGTGTATCGCAGGGGGAGAATCCCCTGCAACCCCCCTCGTTTCCGCTGCTCTTCGGACGGCTTCTGTGGCGGCT
Source organism: Candidatus Limnocylindria bacterium (assembly GCA_036523395.1). Classification (NCBI taxonomy): domain Bacteria; kingdom Bacillati; phylum Chloroflexota; class Candidatus Limnocylindria; species Candidatus Limnocylindria bacterium. The sequence goes on from DATDEH010000072.1 coordinate 80,788, forward strand.
TCGTCCATCGTCGTCTTCGAGACGAGCTTCGCGCCTTCGAGCAGCTTGCGACCCGCTTCGGCCTCGGTGCCCGAAAGCCGGATGACGAGCGGCACGCTCGGCGGGTGCGTCGTGATCACCGAGAGGATCCCCTTCGCCACTTCGTCGCCGCGCGTGATCCCGCCGAAGATGTTGATGAGGACGCTCTTCACCTTCGGGTTCGCGAGGACGATCTCGAGCGCCGAGCGCACGACGGATTCCTTCGCGCCACCGCCAACGTCGAGGAAGTTCGCGGCACGCCCGCCCGCCCGCTGGACCGCGTCGAGAGTCGCCATGACCAGGCCTGCGCCGTTGCCGATGATGCCGACGTCCCCGTCGAGCTGCACGAAGCTGAAGCCGAGCGCGCGGGCGCGCTCCTCGACCTCCTCGTCGGGTGAGATCTCCTTCCAGTCGCGAAGCTCGTTCTGCCGGAAGAGCGCGTTGTCGTCCATGTCGAGCTTCGCGTCGCCGGCCAGCACAGAGCCGTCCGTCTGGATGAAGAGGGGGTTGATCTCGACGAGCATCGCGTCGGTGCGCGCGTAAACGCCGTACAGCTTGATCGCGATCTCGGCGACCGCGTTCCGCTGCGCCGCTGGGACGCCGGCGTCGAAGCACAACGCGCGCGCTTGGTAGGGAAGCATTCCGACCAACGGGTCGGGCCATCCGCGTGCGATCTTCTCGGGCTCTTTCTCGGCGACCTCTTCGATGTCCATTCCTCCGACGGTCGAGAGCATCACGACCGGGCGCCGCCGGTCGCGGTCGAGCGTGATGCCCAGGTAGAGCTCGCTCGCGATCTGCGCGCCACGCTCGACGTACACCTTGCGGACGCGCAGTCCTTTTATCTGCATGTGCAGGATCGTCGATGCGTGCTCGCGCGCCTCGGCCGGCGTCTTCGCGACCTTGATGCCGCCGGCCTTTCCGCGGCCGCCTGCGTGCACTTGCGCTTTCACGACAACGGTGCCGCCGAGGGCGCGCGCGGCCGCCTCCGCCTCCTCATGCGTCGTCGCGAGACGACCCTCGGGGATGGGGATGCCAGCGCGCGCGAGCAGCTGCTTCGCCTGGTACTCGTGGAGCTTCACTGAGGTCGCACCGAGGATATCGTCGCGCTCCGTGAGACGCGTTTCGGTCGTCGGTTCGACGGGCAGCGGCAAGACCACCTTCGCGCGTGAGCTGGCGTCGATCCTTGGCGTGCCGCACGTCGAGCTCGACGCACTCAACTGGGGACCGAACTGGACCATGGTCGACGAGTTGCTCTTCCGTAGTCGCGTGGCTGCGGCGACGTCGCCGGACGCGTGGGTCGTCGACGGCAACTACGGAGGGCGCGGCGCACGGCGGATCGTCTGGGGGCGTGCCGACACCGTCGTGTGGCTCGACCCGCCACTTCCGGTGATCCTCGCGCGCCTCTGGCGGCGGTCGGTCGGGCGCATCCGGTCGGGATACGTGCTCTGGGGCGGGAACCGCGAGACCTTCCGCAACACATTCCTCTCGCGCGAGTCGCTCTTCGTCTGGGCTTTGAAGACCTACCGCGGGCGCAGGCGGCTATACCTGCGAGAGCTCGCGCGGCCCGAACATGCTCACCTCCAGGTGCATCGGTTCGCGCGACCGACGGACGCGGAGCGCTGGCTTGCGACGCAACGCCGGCTCGGCCCGCCGCGTATATAAGTATCGATGGCGACCCTCACCGCGGCGCGATCGACCGCCCTCCCACGAGCCGGCGCGCTCGGGGTCAGGCTCGACTGGCTGGTGCTCGCCGCAAGCGTGTGGCTCCTCGGCGGCTTGTACTGGGACGGCTGGGCTCACGGCTACGGCCTACCGGATTCGTTCTGGACCATCTGGCACGCCGCCTTCTATTCGGGATACGCCGCGTCGGCGACGGTGATCCTCGGGGCGATCGCGCGGGCCCGGCCGCAAGTGGCGAGCTGGCGCGCCGCGATCCCTGCCGGTTACGAAGCCGCGGTGGTCGGCGTCTTCGTGTTCGGTGTGGGCGGCGTATTCGACATGGCGTGGCACACGGTATTCGGCATCGAGCTGAGCACCGATGCGCTGCTGAGCCCCAGTCACCTCATCCTCGGTCTCGGTATCGCGCTCATCGTCAGCGGCCCGCTGCTCGCGGCCTGGCGTCGCGGCGCCTCCGGCGGACTTGTGGCCCAGCTGCCGGCGGTCCTTTCGCTCACCGCGCTTCTGTCGCTCTTCACGTTCTTCTCACTCTTTGCCGGTCCGTACTCGACCGTGATCGGAGCTGGAGCGAAGCCGAACGAGACCACGCTGGTGCGGTCGCTACTTGGCATGTATCTGTTCAGCGCGCTCGTCGTCGGGCTCGCGCTCGTGGCACTTCGTCGAGGCACGCTTCCGATCGGCTCAATGACCGTGCTGCTCGGGCTCAACGGCGTCGCGATGATCCTCATGCGTGGTCACGCGGCGCTCGACGTTCAGGTGACGTTCGCGCTGGTCGCGATCGCAGCCGGCGCCATCGGTGACCTGCTCCTGTGGCGGCTACGGCCGTCGGATTCGCGGCCGTTCCAGCTTCACGTCTTCGCGTTCGTCCTGCCGGCCGGGTACCTTGCGATCTATCTCGCCGTGGTGGTGCTGCGCGTCGGCAGCGGCTGGACCGTGCCCGAGCACACCGGGATGGTCACGCTGTGCGGCGTCGTTGGCCTGCTGGTCAGCTTCGTCGCCGCTCCGCGGCGAGCTATTCCGTAACGTCCGCCGCGACCGCGAGGATCCCTTTGCGCGTCAGCGCGAGGCGCACGCCGTGTTCGACGTCGGCCGGCACGCGACCCCCAAGCGAACGCAGAACATCCTCAGGGACGGCGCCTCCCTCCGACGACAGCATGTCGGCGGCGTTGCGTCGTAGGTCCGGGTCGGGCGAGGTGAGGTTCTGCGCGATCCGACGGCCGAACAGCCGACGGGTATGCCACGCGTTGTATACGTACACGAGCGAGAGCCCGGCGCCCGCGGCGAGCAGCGTCTGCACGTCGGAGTAGCGCAGACCGACGATGAGGGCGACCGCCGCGGCCATATTGCCGAAGGCGTTCACGCCTCCGGACAGGAAGGCGCGCGCTCGTGGACGGATCGTGGCGGACACCTGGCTGTACACGAGCTCGCTGGCCGGACGGTGGAGCGCGGGGATCCAGATGCGCTCGCCGAGCTGCAACGCGATACCGGTGACGAGGATCAGGCCGAAGTACGCGCCCGCGGCATACGTTCCCAGGTACCAGAGCGGAAGGAAGAACAGCACCCAGGCGATGCCGATGCGCCGGAGGAGTCCGCTGGTGATGAAGCTCTGGATCCCGAGGGCGACGAGTGAGGAGCTGGTGTAGACGGACGCATAGAGCTGGCTAAAGACGTCCTCGCGGTCGATCCCCGTGGCCTGCGCAGCCGACGACTGATCCAGACCCAGCAGGTACAGGAAGTTCGCGAACTGCATCAGGAAGTACCAAAAGAAGACCCCGACGCCGAACGTGCGAAGCAGGTTGTCCGACGTGACGGTGCGGTAGCCGTCGACCGACTCGCGGGTCGTCGCCCGCAGGCCCTGCGGCCGCTCTTTCGCCTCGACGTGGCCGGAGCGCCCTTCGGGGAGTCCGCGATATAGCACGAGCGCGATGAAGCACACGAAGAACCCCACTGCCTGCGCGCCGATGAAATTCTCCGCGTGGATGACCGGAGCGATCGCGGCGCCGACGATGCCGCCGATGATCTTCCCCACGAGGACCGAACCCGCGAAGAAGGGAAAGAGACGACGCGACTGTTCGGAGTCGTACAGGTTGCCGGCGTAGACCCAGAAGAGGATGTAGATGGTCTCCTTGACGCCATGCGCGAACACATACGAGATCGGCTGGATGATGTTCCCGATCGAATTAAAGGAGATCGCATATTGGATCCCGACCGACGCGACGGTGACGGCCGCGACATAGAGGAGGAGCATCGTGCGGCGACGCATGCGATCGATGAAGAAGAAGATGAGCGCGGAGACCGCGAGCATCGCGATCGGCGTGATGATGTACATCCAGGGGACGTTCTGGACGCCGTAGCGTTTCACGAAGAGGGCGTCGGCTCCGAGCTTTCCGACCCAGTCGGCACCGACCATGACCGTGAGCAGGAAGTACAGGAAGAGGGCGAGGCCCCATTCGCCGCGCCGCAGGGGCATCGCGTCCCGCAGTAGCCGTCGCATGACTGTCAGGCTACGCGAGTCAGGTCGGAGCTAGGAGGCGGCGGTCTTCGCGCGCGTGCGGCCAAGGCGACAACCCGTGTCGGCGAGATCGAGCGAGAGCCAGTCCTCGCCGACCTTCGCTTGGAACCCGTACGGCGAAGGCTTGCCCGCATCGATGGCGGCGACGACGTCATTCGGGACCCCGACCACGACCCACGCGACGCCGGGACCTGCGTGCTCATCGGTCGGCGCGTGTCCCTTGTCGCCGGGCGCGAGCGGGATGCAGAGCCGCGTCTCGATGACGTTCTCATTGGTGTCGATGACGCGGACCGCGGCTGGTGCGAGCTCAGCGGTGCCGCCCTGGAGCTGCATCCAGTGACGATCGCCGTCGGCGTGGATGCAGAAGCGGAACGGGACCTTCGGGAGCAGACGCGGCGTCGGAAGCGGGGCCGTGACGGTCTGGGCAGCCGACACGCGCGTCGGCGCGATCGGCCGGATCGAGGGAGCAGGAGGACGGATGCCAGGAATGCTCGGCGTGATCGCCATACCCGACGGTGGCACGATCGAGCGCACCGCGGTCACGATCTTCTCGGCCGCCTCGTGCAGCGCGTGGTGCCCGCCGAGCATGCTCGCTCCGTATGAGAGCTCGAGCGTCGCGCGGCCGACCTCGCCGAGCGGGAGCATGAATTCGATGTAGCGCGCGTACTCATCAGCCGCGCCGTCGATGTCGCCGCCACTCGCGAGCGTCGCGGCAAGACGGCGATGCGATGCGAGGTCGGTCGGATCGATCGCGACGGCGGACCAAAGGAGTGCCATCGCGGCGACGCGGTTCCCGGCCTGGATCATCATCGCGGCGCCGTCCTTCAGCGCCTCGAGGTCGCTGCGGTTGGGTCCGCTATTGGGCGAGCCGAGCTCGACCTCCGCTACGGGGTCGGTCGCTCCACGGTTCGCAAGACGGGTGTCATCGTCCACGTCAGGAAGTGTGGTCCCGCTAAACAAGAGCAGCGCCCCCCGGTCGGGGGAAGACGACTCCCCCGCAGGCATGGTCAGGCCGTCAATAGGGCGCGCGTCTCTCGTTCGATCTCGGCTGTCAGCCGGCGGGGACCGGACGCGATCGCCTCGAGCGCGCGCGCGATGTGGATGCGCCGCGCCGGCTCGAGGTCGGGCGGAAGCTCCTCCTCATCGAGGATGATCGTCTCGCCCGTTGGTCGTAGGAGCACGTCGACGACGAGGTCGGTATAGGCGACGACGTCCTCATCGATGACCGTGTCGCTCGCGACGTTGCAGTAATACGCGATCGTTCGTGAGCCATCCAGCCAGTGATAGACGTTGTACGGACGGTCGATCCAGTAATGCGCGATCGTGATCTGACCCGGCCGAAGCACGATCCCGGTGTCAGCGATGACCCACTCGCGGTCCATCGCGTACCGCAGCACCGCATGACGACCGACCTCGAGCGACAACGCCTCGCAGCGATAGTCGCTGACCGATCCGTCGAGGCGGGTCTTCCGTTCGATCGTCGCTCTGCTCGTTTGACGCGCCATGTGCCGTCGGTAGCATGAGCCACGCGTGAGAGAGCTGTACCAGGTGGTTGAGGTCGGGCCGTCCTGGTACCAGGACAACATCCCGTGCCAGGAAGCCTGTCCCGTGAAGACCAACTGCCGCGGCTACCTCAATCTCGCGGCTGCGGGCGAGTTCGAGAAGGCGTGGGAGCTCGCTCTCGACCCGAATCCCATGGCATCGATCTGCGGCTCGGTGTGCGCCGCGCCGTGCGAGACCGCGTGCCGGCGCAAAGAGGTCGACAAGCCGCTCTCGATCCGTTACGTGAAGAAGTTCCTGTCCGACTGGACGCACGACAACATTCGCGTCGATGGGCGCGCGTACACACAGCCGCCACCGCCGGTCATCGGCCCGCCGCGCGGGCGCGTTGCGGTCGTCGGCGCCGGATGCGCGGGCCTCTCGGCGGCGAGCGATCTCGCGAAGCTTGGGTTCGGCGTCACGGTGCTCGACGCACTCGATCAGGCGGGCGGCACCGCACTCGCGGGCGTGCCGCCGTTCCGTCTGCCGCGCGAGGTCATCGACCGGGACATCAATGGGATCGTCAACGAGAACGTCGAGCTGCGTCTCTCGACGTACGTCGGTCGCGATGTGACGCTGCGGCAGCTGCACGATGAATACGACGCCGTGCTCGTGACCGCCGGTTGCTTCGAACCGAACTATCCGGCGGAGATCAAGAACCTCGACGCCGACGGCGTGATGGCCGGTATCGTCTTCCTCGAGCGTGCGTATCGCGGTCGGCCCGTCGAGGTGGGGAAGAACGTCGTGGTCCTCGGCGGCGGCTACACAGCGATGGACTGCGCCTCGACCTCGTGGCGGCTCGGCGCCGACAACGTATCGATCGTCTACCGCCGGGGTCGCGACGAGATGGTCGTCGACGAGGAAGAGCTCACCGAGACCGAGCGCGAGGGCATCCACTTCGTGTATCTCGCGTCGCCTGTCGAGATCCTCACAACGGAGTGGGGGCACGCGCGCGGCGTGCGCTTCGTCCGCAATAAGCTCGGCGAGCCGGACAAGAGTGGACGCCGCAGCCCTGAGCCGATCGCCGGCTCCGAGTTCGACGTTCCGTGCGAGACCGTCCTTCTTGCCCTGAGCCAGAACCCCGACACGACCTGGCTCGCCGACATCCCCGAGTTCCGCGTCAAGCGTTACCGCGACCTGAAGATCGACCCGGAGACGTATCAGACATCGGTGCCGAAGATCTTCATGGCCGGCGACTACCGCGAAGGACCGTCGACGATCATCGCGGCGGTGGCCGATGGACGGTCCGCGGCCCAGCAGGTCGCGAGATTCCTCGATCCGATCGCCTCCGCCGTGAACGTGCCCGAGTACCACGAGATCGTGACGCTGCGACGCTCGAGTACGCCAGACAACACCGGCCAGATCGCCGGCGAGGGCGAGCTCGCGCGCATCTACCACAACATGTCGGTGGACTACGACCGCATCCCCCGTCAGGAGATGCCCAAGCTCGCCAAGAAGGAACGCCGCGGCCTGTTCCTCGAAGTGAATCAGGGTTACGAGCAGGCGCAGGCGATCGCGGAGTCGGACCGCTGCCTCAAGTGCAACTTCAATATCGAGATCATCGGCGAGCTGTGCATCATCTGTGGCGGCTGCGTCGACGTCTGTCCGATGGACGTGATCCACATGGTCGACATATCGGACGTAGTCGATGACGGCGCGATCCCCGCGGTAGGCGAGGCGAAGAAGTGGGGGCAGGGTGTCGCATTCTTCCTCGATGAGACCGCCTGCATCCGCTGCGCCCTCTGCGTCATCCGCTGCCCGACCGACGCGATCACGATGAACCGCTACGGCGCGGTCATGCCCGCCGTTGGCAAGACGCTACCGAAGGAGTCCATCGACGACGAGGTCCACCTCGACCTCACGGTCGGCGGCGGAAGGGCGATCCGCCCGCTTCCTATGTACGATCCCGCCCGCGCGTCCGGATACAAGAACGCGCACAACGGCCATCCGATGACAGAACCACGGAAGGAGCACGTTCACTAGATGCTCGACATCCCGGTGCAGGTCTGGCAGCGCGTCAAGCAGGGCGTGCTCTGGAAGTCGCTCTTCCGCCACGGCTACCCGGACTCGCGGAAGAACCAGTCGCTCGCGGTGTTCACGAACGTGTTCCTCCACCTCCATCCGGTCAAGGTGCGGCGTCACGCGCTTGCGATCCCGTACACGTGGTGCATGGGCGGGCTCTCGTTCTTCCTGTTCCTCGTGCTCACGCTGACCGGGACCCTGCTGATGTTCTATTACCGGCCCACGACCGAATGGGCGTACTCGGACATCAAGGACCTCGAGACGGTCGTCATCTTCGGACAGCTGCTGCGGAACATGCATCGCTGGGCGGCGCACGGCATGGTGATCACGGTCTTCCTCCACATGATCCGCGTCTTCTACACCGGGTCCTACAAACCGCCCCGTGAATTCAACTGGGTCGTCGGCACGCTGCTGTTCACCCTCACGATCCTCTTGTCATACACCGGCTATTTGTTGCCTTGGGATCAGCTGGCGCTGTGGGCCGTGACGGTGGGATACGAGATCGCCAGGGCAACCCCAGCCGTCGGCGACGAAGTGAGCTTCCTCATCTTCGGCGGCTACCAACTCGGGCCAAACGCATTGCTGCGCTTCTATGTGCTCCATGTCGTGGCGCTGCCTCTGGCAACCGGATTCCTGATCGCCATTCACTTCTGGCGCATCCGAAAAGACGGCGGGATCAGCGGCCCGCTATGAGCAGCGCCACGACGCGCCGAGCGCCACTCCTCGTGCAAGCGTTCGCGAGCTCAACGTCGCGCCGCACCTCTCGCTCGCTGCTGGCTACGCCGGCCCGCTATTCACGTAGCGCGCTCCGTTCGGGCCGGCTGGGCGCAGACGCTCGCTCGAGGAGCGCCGCGCCGTCGTCGCTCGCGACGCTTGCACTCGTCGTTGAGGCGCGACCGTGACCGCTCCTAGGGGTCCGCAGCCTTTCCCGGGGCAGGAGAAGCGGCTCCGGCTGCTCGCGTTCGTCCGTCAGGACTCCGTCGTGCGCGTCGACAAGCGCGTCGAGGACACCGCGATGGTCTGGCCGCACTTGCTCGTCATCGAATTCATCGCGGCGATGATCTGGTCGCTCGGCTTGTTCGTGATCGCCGCCTTGTTCAACGCGCCATTGCAGGACCACTCAACAGTGGACTGCACCCCCAACCCCTCGAAGGCGCCGTGGTACCTGCTGAACCTCCAGGAGCTGCTCCTTCACATGGATAAGGGGCTCGCCGGCGTCGTCGTCCCGACGATCTGGCTCACGTTCATGGCGGTCATCCCGTACATCGACCGCGACCGGTCGGGTATCGGCCATTGGTTCACCAACGAGATCGGGAAGCGCACGGCCATCTTCTCCACGGTCTTCACCGGCGTGATCGTGTCGGGGCTCATCGCGATCGATGCCGTGGTAAAGGTCGATCGTCGTGTCTTGGATCCTGCGACCGGCATCAAAACGGGTTGGCCGGGCTACGCCGAGTTCGCGAGCCAATACTTCCCGGGCGGCCGAGAGCTTATCCCGAACTACGTGATCCCGATCACTCTGATGCTCGTTCTGCCGGTCGTGCTCGTGGTGCTCTGTAAACGCCTGTTCGGTGCGGGCACGCGCGAATGGATGATCGCGATCTTCACGGGCTTCGTCGTCACGTATGTCGTGCTGACCGTCGTCGGCACCTCGTTACGCGGCCCAGGGATGGACCTGTACGCGCCGTGGGCGCTGCCGGAGACTCATCAATGCTTCGCGCCGAGTCCTTGACGTGATCCGACCGCACGATGACACGTCGATCGTGTCCGGAGGCATGTTGTCGCGCGTCAAGCGACGGCAACTTCTTCGCATCGGCTTTCTCACAGCGACGCTGCTCGCGGTCGGGGAGCTCTCGGCCGCGTTCCTGCCGTTCTTCAAGGTCATCAAGATCGAGGGCCTGGGCGCCAAGATCCCGGCCGGCAAGAAGGCGGACATCATCGCCAAATTCCAGGCGACGAAGGACGAACCCATCCTCAACACCGAGGGTCGCTTCTTCCTTATCCACGGCCCCGGTGCGATCGCTGCCGCGTACCGCAAGTGCACGCACCTCGGCTGCACCGTGCCCTGGAACAAGACCGAGGACCAGTTCCACTGCCCATGCCATGGGTCGCTGTACGAGAAGACGACCGCGCTCGTGATCGGCGGACCGGCGCCGCGCGGCCTCGATCTTTTCCACGTTGCCGACGTGAACGGGGCGCTGGTCGTCGACACGAACCCGCTCAACGTCCAGAAGCGACCGGACAACAAGTGGAACCCGGCGCACGTCGAGGTCCCGGACGCGTAATGGACATCAACATCATCCTGGCCGCGGCCAGCCTCCTGTTGTTCGTCGCGCTGCTCGCGTATTTCGGTTTCGTCGCGTACCACCAGCGGCAGATCGAGCCCGACGAGAAGCCCACGACCGGCGTGGAGCTGCTCCGCCAGCACTACAGCCCCGGTGACACGGTCGAACAGCCGACGCCGTACTGGGTGGCGCCGATCCCCGCCGCCCCGGACCCACTCGAGATCTCCGGCAACCTCGATCGCAAGATCATCGCGGGCGGCGTGATGCTGTTCGCCATCATCGGTCTGGTGGGCGGCTATCTGCTCCTCGAGATCATCCCCACCGGTCCTCTGTCTCTGCGCGCCGCGGCCGCGGAGAAGCAGATAGAGACCTCGATCCAGCGCGGCAAGAACCTGTACGCGAACTTTTGCTATCCATGTCACGGCAAGACGGGGCTCGGCAACGGTGAGACCGACAAGAACGGAAAGGCCCTGCCCGGCAAGCCTCTGAACGTGGCGGCCAACAAGTACGAGACGCTGAAGGACGATCCGCAAGCGCTGAAGACACGCGAGGACTTCATTCGTCTCACGATCTCCCGCGGCAAGCCGAATCCGCCGCCGAACTATTCGATGCCCGCGTGGGCCGCGTCCGAGGGTGGCCCGTTCAATCCCGAGCAGATCAACCAGCTCCTCACGTTCATCATGCGCGGCACCGAAACCGACTGGGCCGACATCGTCACGATCCGCGGACACCTCGAGGGCGTGACGTCGACCGATATCGAAGTGCCCGCGCCACCAGCCGTCCAGTCCGGCGCGGAGATCGCCCAGGCTTACTGCGTGTCCTGCCACAGCTTCGATGCGGGCAAGCCGAGCACCGTGCCCACGGCGCCGAATCTCGCGCACTACGGCACCGAAGGGCCGATCAACGACCAAAACAAGGCGGCGAAGGCGTCCGGTGACGCCGACTGGCTGTTCCACTGGATCTCGAACGCGCCGAAGGTCAAGCCAGGCGTCATCATGCCGGTGTGGCTCAATACCGATGGCGGTCAGCTCGACGAGGCGACGATCCGCAAACTCGTCGAGTACCTGCAGGGTCTGAAATAGCGTGATCGCTCAGGTCGGCGAGTCCGGCGAGTTCTACATGGTGTTCGTCACCACGGTCATCCTGATCGCGGTGCTGTATTTCCTGCAGAAGTGGTGGACCACCTACCGGTAGGCACCGAGGCCCAGCGACCTTTGCCGCGGCATGCCACGCTCGCCCTCCTCGTCGGCCGCATCACCACGATCAAGCTCGCGTACTGGGCCGCGCTGACGCTCTTCGAGCTCGCGCTCCCACTGGACGTGCGGCCACACGACGAGCGATTCGGCTCGTCGATCGCGTTCGCCGTTCTTGCCACGTTCGTCGCGCTGCTCTGGGCGCGCCGGTCTGCTCGCGCAGTCGATCCCCGCGCGGGCGCACTGTCTCGCTCGATCCCGACGATCGCGACCACATTCGCGGCGGCGACCGTCGTGGCATCTCCAGCGAGCCTGCCACTCCTCCTCGTCGAGCGGGAGCGCTCCATCGAAGGCTGCGTCAATCTGGTGACCTGTCATCCCGAGACGCTGTGGCTCTGGGTCGCGACGCTCGCGATCGGCCTTCTTGTCATCCCGGCTGTTTTCGCTGCATCACTGAGATCGGGCGGCTAGGTAGGCTGTTTACTGTCGGCTGCACAGCGAGCGAAGCGAGCGTTGTGCAGACACAAACAATCTCGTGTGTCATGCTGCCCGCCGGTGGGTACCCAGAAGCGTGTCCTTGTCGTCGATGACGATGCCAGCATCCGTGAGCTGCTCTCGACCGCGCTCGAGGACGACGGCTACGAGGTCGTGCCCGCGATCAACGGTGAAGACGCCCTCTCGGTGTGCGAGCGGTGGCGCCCAGATGTCATCGTTCTCGATCTCATGATGCCGGTGATGGACGGCTGGACCTTCGCGAAGCGCCTGCGCGAGCGCGACGAGATCCCCATCGTCGTCCTCTCGGCTGCGAACGATCTCGCGCGTCACGCCAATTCCATCAGGGCCGCCGATGTCGTCGGGAAACCCTTCGACCTCGACCAGCTCCTTCCGAAGGTCGCACGCGCGGCGGAGAGCGCCTAGCCCTTTCTAGACTGGCGCCCGTGAGACAGGTGCCCTGGCGTCCGCTGCTCCTGCTGCTTCTCGTGATCTCTCCGACGGTCGTCCTCGCGGCCTTGCTCGCGGACCCGCAGCGCAACTCACCGGTCTTCATCCCGGTCGAGCACTTCGTGATCACGACGAACGTTTCCGTCGTCGCGCTGCTCGTAGCGATCTTCGTCGCGCGCGCCGCGCTCGGCTCGGGCCACTACCGAAGTCTTCTCATCGCGACCGGATTCCTGTGCATGGCAGGGATCTTCGCGGTCCATGGCCTCTCGACACCGGACGTGCTGCAGCGTGGAGACAAGAGGGACGACGCCGGCCTCGTCGTCGGCGTGTCGGCGCAGCTCGCCCTCTGGACCTCGGCGCTCTTCTTCGCGATCCGCTACACGCCGGCGGCGGCCTTCCTCGAGAAGCGCGTGCCACCGCGGACGCTGCTCGCGGTCGTTGCGGTCGCGGTGCTGCTCTACGCGGTCGTCGCGATCGGTTGGCCGGCGGCGTTCGGCGGCCTCGCGCGTTGGATCCTCATCGGCGGCGGCGCGTACGCCAGTTACGACCCAGCCGCCTATCCCCGCGGTGCCGCCCCCGACATCTACGGCGGCGCGGGCGTGGTCCCGTATCTGGTCTCGGGAAGCGCGATCGTCCTCTACGGCATCGCCGCGTGGTCGCAGGGCCGCGACTACCTGCGCACGCGGCTTCCGATGCAGGGCGCGCTGGCGGCGTCGTACGTGCTCCTCGCGCAGGCGCAGCCGTCGCAGTTCCTCGGCCCGGTGTGGACGCTCTCATGGTGGGAGTACCACGGCCTGATGTTCGCGGCGACCGTCATCGCGCTCGGCGCGCTGTTTCTCGAGCTCGATCGCAGGCGCGGCCTCGAGCGGTTCCTGCCGCCCACGGTCGTAGAGCGCGTCATCGGAGGCGACCCGCTGCGGCTCGAAGGCGAGCGCCAGAGGGTCACGATCCTCTTCGCGGACCTCCGCGGTTCGACGGCGCTGGCTGAGAAGCTCGCGCCAGAGCAGGTGATCGCCGTGATGAACGCCTACCTCCGCCTCATGGCGCGGTCGGTGATCGACGCCGGCGGCATCCTCGACAAGTTCACCGGCGACGGCCTGATGGCGATCTTCGGCGCGATGGGCGACCCGGCGTACGGCGCACCCGCGGCTGCCCGGGCCGCGCTCGCGATCCGCTCGAGCATCACGGCACTCAATGTCGAGCGCGGGCGGACCGGCGAGCCCGTCGTGCAGTTCGGCGTTGGTATGCACACCGGTGACGTAGTGCTGGGCGCGATCGGGATACCCGAGCGCTCGGACTACACCGCCATCGGTGATGCCGTGAACACCGCATCGCGGATGGAATCGCTCACGAAGGAGTACAAGGTGGACGCAGTGCTCTCCGGCGTCACCGCCGGATACCTCCGGGACGACGGCGTCGAAATGCGTCCGCTCGGCGAGGCTCATGTCCGCGGCAAGTCCGAGGCGGTCTCGATCTTCACGCTCGACTGAGACTCGCGGCACGGCGCGCCCGCAGAGCTGCCGCGCCGTCCAGCACCGTGAGGCCAGCGGGCGTGCGCGCGAGCCACTCGCGAGCGGCAACGAGCGCGCGCACCGTGCTGATGAATTCCTGCGCCGCTCGGGTCAGCCGTCGGTCGCGCCGGTGCGCGAATCCGATCGTCCGCGTGAGCTCGGGCTTCGCGATACGCACCGCGCGCAACGGTCCGCCGCGCTCGACGACGAGGCTCGGCACGACGGCGACGCCCACGCCCGCCGCTGTCAGACGCAAGACGCCGTCCATCTCGCCTCCCTCGAGCGCGAACGTCGGCTCGAACCCGGCGTGGCGGCACGCCGCGACCGTCGTCGCGCGCAGGTCGTAGCCGTCGCGGAACATCACGAGGGGCACGCCGCGCAGCTCCGCGATCGACACGCTCCGCCGTTTCGCGAGCGGATGCGACTTCGGCACCGCAAGCACCAGCTCCTCGCGCAGCAGCGGCGTCGTTTCGAGGATGTCGTCGTGCATCGGGAGGATTCCCAGCGCGACGTCGAGCGCCCCGCGCTCGAGCTCGCCAACGAGATCGCGCGAGCCTGCCTCGTGCAGAACGAGCTCGATCCCCGGATAGCTCTGGTGGTACCGCGCGAGCGCCGCCGGCACGAGCGTCGTCGAAAGGCTCGGCGTCGCGCCGACGCAGAGGCGTCCACGGCGCATTCCCGTGAGGTCGCGGACCTCGCTCTCGGCGCCCGCAACATCGGTGAGGACGCGACGCGCGAGGGGAAGCAGTGCCTCGCCTGCCGGCGTAAGCGCGACGTTCCCGCGCATGCGGTGGAAGAGTGGCGCGCCGAGCTCGTCTTCCAGGCGACGGATCTGCTTGGAGACCGAAGGCTGGGCGACTGAGAGCTCACGCGCCGCCTTCGTGAAGTGGCGCTGCTCGGCGACCGCGACGAAATACCGCAGCTGGTGCAGCTCCACCTCCATAGCCTACGGCTATCGTCACCAGCACCTCGATATCCTTGTCCCCTGCGAGCCGAATGCGTAGGGTGAGCACGCGGTGGCGACGACGACGGCCAGTGTCCGGCAGCGTCCGCACGAGCGTCACGATCGGTGGTGGATCGAGCCACTCACCATCGTCCTCGTTCTGGGTGGCTTCGTCGTGTACTCCCTCATCGTGAGCATCCAGAACGCGAACTACTTCGCCGATCCATACCTGTCGCCGTTCTACTCGCCCTGCCTCACCACGGGGTGCATCCATCCGACGTTCCCGATCATCGGCGACTGGTACACGCTGTCGCCCGCGTTCCTCATCGTGGGCTCGCCTCTCGCGTTCCGCGTCACTTGCTACTACTACCGCCGCTCGTACTACCGCGCGTTCTTCTGGTCGCCACCGGCCTGCACCGTGCCGGACGCGCGCGCGAAGTACAGCGGCGAGACGCGCTTTCCTTGGGTGATCCAGAACATCCACCGGTACGCGCTGTACCTCGCGATCGTCGTGCTCGCGATCCTCTGGTGGGACGCGATCCAGGCGTTCAACTTCGACGGACACTTCGGCGTCGGCGTCGGCACGCTGATCATGGTCGCCAACGTCTTGCTCCTCAGCGGCTATACGTTCGGCTGCCATGCCGCGCGGTACCTCGTCGGCGGCTACCTCGATTCGTTCCACGGCAAGTCCCTGCGCTTCCGGCTCTGGAGCTGGGCGAATCAGCTCAACGTGCGCCACTCGCGATGGGCCTGGGTCAGCCTCTTCGGCGTCGCGCTGACCGACCTCTACATCCGGCTCGTCGCGATGGGTGTCATCACCGATCTGCGGTGGGTGTCTTAAGTGAAGCGAGCGTGCTGCGAGGAGCGAGTCCGCCAGCCCCGAGCGCGTTTCCTCGCCGAAGGCGAGAGATCGAGCTGATGGCCGAGTACGAGACCCACGACTATGACGTCGTCGTCATCGGCGCGGGCGGCGCCGGTCTACGCGCGGCGATCGAGGCGAGCGCGATGGGCGTCAAGACGGCGCTCGTCTGCAAGTCGCTTCTCGGGAAAGCCCACACCGTCATGGCTGAGGGCGGGATCGCCGCGGCGATGGGCAACGTATGGAAAGAGGACAACTGGAAAGTCCACTTCCGAGACACCATGCGTGGCGGCAAGCTGCTGAACAACTGGCGCATGGCGCAGCTCCACGCGCAGGAAGCACCTGATCGCGTTCTCGAGCTGGAGGAATGGGGCGCGCTCTTCGACCGCACGAAGGACGGCCTCATCCTGCAGCGCGACTTCGGCGGTCACAGGTACGCGCGGCTCGCGCACGTCGGCGACCGGACCGGTCTCGAGATGATCCGTACGCTCCAGAACCACGCAGTGCACCGCGGCATCGACGTCTTCATGGAGTGCACGCTCTACCGACTCCTCACCGAGGACGGCGCCGTCTCAGGCGCGTTCGGTTATTGGCGGCAGAGCGGGAAGCTCGTGCTGTTCCGCGCGAAGGCGATCGTGCTCGCGACGGGCGGCGTCGGCAAGTCGTGGAAGATCACGTCGAACTCCTGGGAGTACACCGGTGACGGCCACGGCATGGCGCTCGACGCGGGCGCCGACCTCATCGACATGGAGATGACGCAGTTCCACCCGACGGGGATGGTGTGGCCGACGAGCGTGCGCGGGATACTTGTGACGGAGGGCGTGCGCGGCGACGGCGGAACGCTCAAGAACAACAAAGACGAGCGCTTCATGTTCCGCTACGTCCCCGACTTCTTCCGCGCCGAGACGGCCGACACGGAGGAAGAGGCCGACCGGTGGTTTGAGGACAAGAAGAACAACCGCCGCACGCCGGATCTGCTGCCCCGCGACGAGGTCGCGCGCGCGATCAATGCCGAGGTCAAGGCCGGACGCGGCAGCCCGCACGGCGGCGTCTTCCTCGACATCGCGTCGCGCCGCTCGTCCGACTACATCAAGCGGCGCCTCCCTTCGATGTACCACCAATTCATGGAGCTTGCGGACGTCGACATCACGAAGACGGCGATGGAGGTCGGACCGACACTCCACTACATCATGGGCGGGGTCCGAGTTGACGCGGACTCGACGCAATCGACCGTCCCGGGTCTCTTCGCCGCTGGTGAGGTCGCGGCCGGGATGCACGGCGCGAACCGCCTTGGCGGCAATTCGCTGTCGGATCTCCTGGTGTTCGGCCGGCGCGCCGGCCTGTATGCGGCCGAATACGCGAAACGTGTCGCGAAGATGCCGCGGCTCGACGTTCGCCAGGTGGACACCGCCGCGACCGGGATGCTCGCGCCACTCGAGCGGGTCGAAGGCGAGAACCCCTATGCCGTGCACGCCGATCTCACCGAGACGATGCACGAGCTCGTCGGGATCATCCGCACGCGTGCGGAGCTGGAGGAGGCGATCACACGGATCGGCCGTCTCCGCGAGCGCGCGATGCGCGTCGGAGTCAAGGGCTCGCGCATCTACAACCCCGGCTGGCATCTTGCGCTCGACCTGCTCACGATGCTGACGGTCTCGGAAGCGGTCGCGATGGCCGCACTGATGCGGCAGGAGAGCCGCGGAGGGCACACGCGTGACGACTTCCCGAAGCCCGATCCCGAATGGGGAAAGAAGAACGTCGTCGTTCGCCGGCGTGACGGTCGGCTGGTGCTGCAGTCCGAGCCGCTGCCGGAGATGCCCGCGGAGCTGCGCCCGCTCATCGGCGAGGACAAGCCTACCGGTAAGGTCGCTCTCGAGCCGGTCGCCGCGGCGAGCGCGAAGGAATAGCGGTGGTCGACATCCGCATGAAGATCTGGCGCGGGGATGCGACAGCGGGCGCGTTCGTTGAATACGCAGTGCCCGCTGACGAAGGCATGGTGGTCCTCGACGTCGTGCACCGCATCCAGGCGACACACGCGCCGGACCTCGCGGTGCGTTGGAACTGCAAGGCGGGAAAGTGCGGCTCGTGCAGCGCCGAGATCAACGGACATCCGAAGCTGATGTGCATGACACGGATGAACACGTTCGAGCCTGGGGAGGAGATCACCGTCTCGCCGGTGAAGACCTTTCCCGTCGTGAAGGACCTCGTCACCGACGTCTCCTTCAACTACGAGAAGGCGAAGACGATCCCCGCGTTCAAGCCGAAGCCGAAAGAAGCGGACGGAACGCGACGCATGTACCAGGAGGACATCGACCGCGTGCAGGAGTTCCACAAGTGCATCGAGTGCTTCCTGTGCCAGGACGTATGTCACGTCATCCGCGATCACGAAGAGAACAAGCCTTCGTTCTCTGGTCCTCGCTACTTCGTGCGGCTCGCGGCGCTCGAGATGCATCCGCTCGACACCAATGACCGCATCGACCTCGCGCGAATGAAGCACGGGCTCGGCTACTGCAACATCACAAAGTGCTGCACCGACGTGTGTCCCGAGGACATCCACATCACGGACAACGCGATCATCCCGCTGAAGGAGCGCATCGTGTCTCGGACGTACGACCCGATCGCGTGGGCGCTGCGACGCATGCGCGGCAAGCCCGCTGACTTCGGCGCAGGCGAACCGGAGCCTCCATCCGCCTGAGCTCGCGCCTGCTGTTCCAGATCGTCGTCGGCGTGTTCATGGGTGCGACGCTGCTGTTTCTCGTCATCAGGCCGGCGGTCGACCGAGGCGGCGCGGTCGAGCTGCTTGTTATCGCCGGCATCTTCGCCGCGGTGCTGTTGACCGAACGCTGGCTTCGAACGCGCTGATGCCCCGCTGACCCCTTTTTGCGGCACGGCCGGTGTTAGGCTCGGCCACCGAGGGGCAAAGGTATCCAAATGAAGCCACTTCCGCGCGCCGCGAGGTTCCTGATCGCGGTCACCGTCCTGGTCGCCACGCCATACGTGGCGCTCGGGGTGCGCGATGCGCTCGACGGACGAGTCAGCCCCGAGTATCTCGGCCTCCTTTTCCTTTCGGCCTTCGTCCTCTCGGTACGGCCCATCCGGGTGCAGACGAACACGGAGCTGTCCGCGTCGGACGTCGCGGTGATCGCCGGCATCGTCCTTATGCCAGCCGGCGCGGTGGCCTGTATGGCGGCGGCCGCCCGCCTCGCGAACGACCTGCTTTCGGGGAAGCGTCCGCTGCAGATCATTCGCAACGCCGCATCGGTCGCGGTCGCCACCGGTACCGCCGCGGCGGCCTACGCGCTCTTCCGCGCCGAGCTCATAGCGATGGTGGAGCCCACCGCGGCGACGATCATCGCGGGTGTCGTCGCGGTGCTGGTCCTCGTATTTGTCGACATCCTGCAGATCGTTCTGCTGCAGCGCGCGCTGCGGAATGTGAGCCTCGACCGCATCACGCGGCAGTGGGTCGATCGCACCGTCCGTGCGCAGCTCCTGTGGAGTCTCGCGGCGGTCATCACCGTGCAGGTCGTGCTCATCGAGCCGTGGTTCCTCGTTCCGGGGATCCCGCTGTTCTTCTTCGGCTATCTGGACATCCGCGCGCGGTTCGCCGCGGAGCGCCGCGCCCGGCTGCTCGCGACGCTCGTGGACGTCGGCCACTCCGTCGGCAGCTCGCTCGACCCGGTGAAGGTCTTCCGCGAGGTCTTCGAGCAGGTGCGCAAGGCGCTCGATGTTGACGCGTTCTACGTCGCGATCGCGATCCCCGAGCGGGGCACGCTCTCATTCCGCTACCTGTATGACGGCGGAGAGGAGATGGCGCCGGAAGAGAGCCCGATGGCCGGAACACTGGGCGGGCTCGCCGTCGAAGGCGACAAGCCGATCCTGCTTCGCGATGCGGAGCGCGACCGCGTGCGTCTCAAGCTCCCGCCACGAAGCCCGTGGGGAAAGGTGGTCGAGCGATCGATCATCGTCGCGCCGCTGCGCCTGCACGGAAAGCCGATCGGCGCGATCTCCGCGCAGAGCTCGCGCGCGAACGCCTACGACGAGGGCGACCTCGAGCTCCTGTCGGCGATCGCGACCGAGGCCGCGATCGCGATCGAGCGCGCCGACCTTTACGACCGCACCCTCGCGCTGTCACGCCGGCTCTTCGACCTGCACCGCATCGGCCTCCAGCTGGCGACGCACAAGGAACTACCCGCGCTCGTTCGCGCGCTCGCCGATTCGGTGCAGGAGATGATGCAGGCGTCGGCGGTCGCCGTATACCTCGACTCCGGCGGCGACAGCCTGGAGTTCGCGGTGACGACGGGGACCGCCTCGAGCGACGTGCTCATGCTGGCGAAGAACACCCCGGTCATCGCGCAGTTCCTCGAGGCCGGCGCGCCGATGCAGATCCACGACGAGGACGACGCGCCGAAGAATGCGCGCAAGCTTCTGCGCCGCTTCGGTCACCAGAGCGTGCTGCTGCAGCCCCTCCGCCTCGCCGACAAGCTCGTCGGCGTGCTCTTCGTGACCTGGAGAGAGCACCACATCGTGTCGAGCGAGGAGAACGAGCTCATCGGCGTCCTATCCGGTTTCGGCGCCGCTGCCATCCGGAGCATCGGTCTCTACCGCGAGCTCGACGACGCCTACCTCTCGACGGTGTCGGCCCTCACCGCGACGATCCAGGCGCGCGACCACTACCGCGAGGACCATCAGCGCCGCGTGGCGGCCGATGCGCTCGCGCTCGGCGAGCGCGTGCGCCTACGGCCCGACGAGCTGCGCGACCTCCGCTACGCGTCACTGTTCCACTCGCTCGGGAAGATCGGCGTTCCCGCGTCGATCCTCGGCAAGAACGGCCCGCTCACGCCCGAAGAGATCACGATCGTCCGCGAGCACCCGCTGCTCGGCGCGCGCATCCTCGAGTCGATCCGCTTCCTGCGCGGCGTCGTGCCGATCGTGCGTCACGCGAACGAGCGCTGGGACGGCACCGGCTATCCCGACGGCCTCGCGGGTGAGGCGATCCCGCGCGCAGCGCGGATCCTCAACATGGTCATCGGATACCACGCGATGCTCGCCGACCGTCCCTACCGCATCGCCCTTCGCTCGGACGTCGCGCTGGGAGAGCTGCGCCGCCTCGCCGGCGCGTGGTACGACCCGGTGATGGTCGATCAGTTCGTCTCGATGATCGAGGCACGTGGCGTGATCGAAGCCGCCGAGGAAGAAGTGGGCACGAGCCGCGAGCTCGCGATCCTTGCCGACCTCACTCCGGAGTTCCACACGATCCTCGACCTGCAGCAGCTCCTCGACCGCATCCTCAGCATCCTGCTCAAGAGCATGCCCGGTAGCCGCCTCACGATCCTGCTGCGTGAGGATCAGAGCGACGATCTCGTCGTGCGCGCGCTCGCGGGGCTGCCGACCGGACCCGGCATGTCGCTGCGCATCCCGTCCGGCCGCGGGATCTCCGGATGGGTGCTGGAGCATCGGCAGCCGCAACTCATCGACGACGTCCATCTCGACCCGCGCTACATCGGCGATCCCGAGATCCGTTCGGAGATCATCATTCCCCTCGTCAGCGCGGGCCGGCCGATCGGCGTCCTTGCCGTTTCCCACCGCGTGCCGCACGCGTTCTCGCAGCGAGACCTCACGCTCATGCAGGCCGTCGGCGCGCAGATCGCTGCGGCCATCGACGTCGCGGAGCTGCATGAACGGCTGAAGCGGGCGGCGAACACCGATGCGCTGACCGGTCTGCACAATTACCGGTACTTCTATGACCGTCTCGAAGAAGAGATCGCGCGCGCGGCGCGCCGCGAGAACTCGCTCGCGGTCGCGTTCTTCGACCTCGACAAGCTGAAGGCGGTGAACGACACGTACGGTCACCTGGCCGGCAACGAGGTCCTCCGCACACTGGGCCGCAGCATCGGTGCCCAGGTGCGCACGGAGGATGTGCCCGCACGCTATGGTGGCGACGAATTCGCGATCGTGATGCCCGATACTCCACGCGATGAGGCGGAGAAGGTCGTGACCCGTCTGATGGAGATCCTGGAGAACGCGGACGTCGAGCTGCAGGACGGCCGGCGGATCCGGATGCCCGAGCTGTCGTGGGGCATCGCGTCGTACCCGCTCGACGGCCGCACCGCGCGGGAGCTCGTGGACAACGCCGATACGCGCGCGTACGCGAGGAAACGATCCCGCTAGCGGAGCTCCGCGCGAAGCGCCTCTTCGACTGCAGGCTGACTCCGGACCGGAAACTGCGGACGCTCGATGACGCGCATGCGTTCCTCCAGGACCGACGCATGCTCACGCTGACACAGGACGCGGCGCTGCCCAGTCTCTTCGCGGCGACGCACGAGGAGGCCTACGACGCGACGAAGAAGGGTTTCGCCTCGTGGCCCAAGACGAAGTGGAACTGGGGCGGCGAGCTCTCCGAGCGCCCCGACGTGTTCGAGACGAAGCTGCATCGCGGGAAGACGCTGTTCCTCGCGCCGGAGGCAGCGCGCGCGGCCGACCCGCTCTGCCGCGCCGCGCTGGCCCAGGCGGAGTCCGGCGACGACGACGCGGCGCGCCTGGTGCGGCACCTTGCTGGCGCGGGGCCGAGCACGGTGGAGGATCTCAAGTCCGAGCTGGGTCTCGCGGCCGCGACGCTGCGCAAGGTGCGCGAGGGTCTCGAGCGGGACGGCGCGATCGTCGCCCGCGGGCTCGCCGTCGAGGACAGTAAGGGTGGCCATCGCCATTCGAGCGTGCTCTCGCGCTGGGATCAGGTGTGGCGCAAGCCATGGAAGACGACGGAGGACACCGCGCTCGAGGAGCTCGTCGTCATCGGCGTCCGCGCCGCGGTGCTGACGCACGAGGATGAGGTGCGCAACTGGTTCTCCTGGCCGATCGCTCGGCAGACGATCGCGGATCTCGTCGCGTCCGGGCGTCTCGTGCATCCGGTCAGTGGCTGGTTGTCCGCTCGCTGACGTTCTGATCGCGGCGCGGCGACAGCGGCGCGGCTTCCTCTCGCTCGCGGCTGGCTACTGCGCCGTCGCGAAGCGAAATGGCAAGCAGCCGGCGAAGGCGTATGCCGAGCCGTACGCCCGCCCGCTCATCACCTCGCGTGCTGCGCACGGGCCGGCTGGGGCGCAGATGCTCGCTCGAGGACCCCGCTCCGCTGTCGCCGCGTCGCTCCAGGTCACCCGCACGCTCTTACCCACCTCCTCGCCTTTGCTCGTGCGCCTGTCTCCCCGGCGAATCGCGTTCGTCTCCTCGCTGAGGAACCTTTGACTACGTTTGCTGTACGAGTTGTGACCGCGAGCGCAGACGCGCGACGGGCCTATTCGGTCGGAGAGTGCGTGCATGCGCGCATCGGTCGTGGTCCGCGAGGCAACGTCATTCGTCGGTCGTCTCGTTACAGCGTTCGTCGAGCTCACGCTCGCTGCGGCGGTCATCGTGGGCGCGATCGTCGTCGGCCACGATCTGCGCGAGTGGCGCGACTGGTATCCGATCGCCTACCACCAGTGGACCGACGTTCACCGGCAACCGGGCGAGACGACCGAGCCAGGCGGGCCGTGAACTAGGCCGCCGCGATCCGCTCCCGAAGTACCTGCTGAAGGATCCCGCCTTGGCGCACGTACTCGACGTCGGTCGGATCGTCGACCCGCGCGAGCACCTGGAACGACGTCTTCTTCCCGTCCACTGACGTTGCCTCGACCGTAAGCCGCGCGCGCGGCGCGAGCCCACCGAGCCCGCGGATCGTGAACGTCTCCTGACCGGTGAGCCCGAGCGACGCCATCGTCTCGCCAGGTGAGAACTCGAGCGGCAGGACGCCCATCATCACGAGGTTCGAACGGTGGATCCGTTCGAACGACTCCGCGATCGCGGCGCGCACGCCCATCAGGTTCGGTCCCTTCGCTGCCCAGTCGCGCGAGCTGCCGGAGCCGTACTCCCTGCCCGCGAACACGATGAGCGGTGTCCGCTCTTTCTGGTAGCGGACCGCCGCGTCGTAGATCGTCATCTCCTCGCCGGATGGGAAGTGGCGCGTCCACCAGCCTTCTTTGTCGGCGAGCTTGTTCCGCAGACGGATGTTCGCGAACGTGCCGCGAATGAGGACCTCGTGGTTCCCGCGCCGCGTGCCGTACTGGTTGAAGTCGACGGGCTTCACTCCCTTCGAGATCAGGTACTGCCCGGCGGGGCTCGCGGCCGGGATCGCGCCCGCCGGCGAGATGTGGTCGGTGGTGACGGAATCGCCGACGGACACGAGTACGCGTGCGCCGACGATGTCTGGGATCGTTGCCGGCGGCGTCGCCGAGGAGTTCTGGAAGAACGGCGGCTCCTGCACGTAGGTCGAGCTCGGGTCCCACCGATAGGAGAGACCGGTGGGTGAGGGCATCGTCTTCCAGAAGCGGTCGCCGTCGAAGATCTTCGCGTACTCGGTCGCGTACATCTCCTGCGTGATCGCCCTGCCAACGACCTCGTTCACCTCTTCGGGTGTCGGCCAGAGATCCTTCAGGAAGACTGGCTCTCCGTTCTTGCCGTTGCCGATCGGCTGGTCCTGCAGGTCGATATGGATGGTGCCGGCAAGCGCGAACGCGACGACCAGCGGTGGCGACGCGAGGTAGCTCGACTTCACGAGCGGGTGGATGCGGCCCTCGAAGTTGCGGTTCCCGGACAGGATGGAGACGACGTTGAGGTCGTGATCCTTGACCTCCTGCTCGATCTCGGGCGTCGCGAGCGGACCCGTGTTCCCGATGCAAACTGTGCATCCGAAGCCCACCAGGAAGAAACCGAGCTGCTCGAGAAATGGCGTGAGCCCCGCCGCCTCGAGATAGCGCGTCACGACGCGCGAGCCCGGCGCGAACGTCGTCTTCACGTGCGGCTTGACCGCGAGACCGCGCTCGATCGCCTTCTTCGCGAGAAGGCCGGCCGCGATCATCACCGATGGGTTCGAGGTGTTCGTGCAGCTCGTGATCGCGGCCACGACGACGGATCCGTCGCTGACCATAAGGTCGCGCGGTTTGTCCGCAACTGCGGCGGTCGCGGCCGTCGCCGGACGCACCAACGTCGGGGCGGCGTCGTTCACGGGCTTCGGCCCTTCGGTGTGGCCAGGGACGGTGATGCCCTTCGTTGGATTGGGACTGGTGAACGAGTCCCAGATCATAGGAAGATCGACGCGGTCCTGTGGCCGCTTCGGTCCGGCCACCGACGGCTTCACCGAGCCGAGGTCGACCTCGATGAGCTCGTCGAACGCCGGTGTCGGAGCGCCGTCCGACCGGAACATGCCCTGCGCCTTCGCGTAGCGCTCGACGAGCTCGATGAGAGAAGGCGGCCGCCCGGTCTGCTCGAGATAGCGAAGTGTCTGACGATCGACCGGAAACAGCGCGCTGGTCGCGCCGTACTCAGGACACATGTTCGCGACGGTCGCGCGCTCGGCGACCGCGAGCGACGAGAGGCCGTCGCCGGCGAACTCGATGAACTTGTTCACGACGCCCTTCTTCCGGAAGAGCTCGGTGAGAGTGAGCACCAGATCCGTCGCGGTCGTGCCGATCGGTAGCTTGCCCACGAGCTTCACGCCGACGACGACGGGCCACGGCAGGTACGTCGGCTGACCGAGCATCGCGGCCTCGGCCTCGATGCCCCCAACGCCCCATCCAAGCACTCCGAGTCCGTTGATCATCGTCGTATGCGAGTCGGCGCCGAAGAGCGTGTCCGGCATCGCGACGCCGTCGCGCACCACCACGACTTCCGCGAGACGCTCGAGGTTCACCTGATGGCAGATGCCGGCGCCCGGCGGGACGACGCGGAACGTCTTGAAGGCCTGCCCGGCCCAGCGGAGAAGCGAATAGCGCTCGCGGTTGCGCTCGTACTCACGTTCAAGGTTGCGCTCGTAGACGTCCTTCGCGCCGAAGAAGTCGGCCTGGACCGAGTGGTCGATGATCAGGTCTACGGGGATGAGCGGTTCGATCTGCGCTAGGTCTTTGCCCGCCCGCTGCATTGCCGCACGCATCGCCGCCAGATCGACCGCCGCTGGGACCCCCGTGTAGTCCTGCAGCAGGATGCGCGACGGGCGGAACGGGACAGTCGCGTCCGGTGGCGGCGCCGCTGGGTATTTGGCCAGTGCGGTCGCGTCGCGATCGGCCGCCTTGCCGTTGGCGGCCGCGCGCAGAACGCCCTCGAGGAGGATCTTCACCGTGATGGGCAGACGCGCGACGTCGCCCGCTTGCGAGAGAGGCACGTAGCGGAGCTGCGAGTCGGGCAGCGATGCGCTCTTGAAATCGGTCATGCGAGCAGATCCTTCACCAGATCACGCTCCTTCACGAGCTCCGCGACGGTCGCCGCGATCTTCTCCGTCGCGAAGCGGTCGAGCTTCACGCCGCGGACGAGCTCGTATCCGCCGTCGCCCTTCGAGTGGAGCGGGAACGAGGAGACAAGACCCTCCGGTACGCCGTAGCTGCCGTCGGAGACCACCGCGGCGCTGAAGCAATCTCCGGGTGGCGTGGGCGTCACAAGGCTGCGCACGTGATCGATGAGGGCCTGCGCGGCCGAGAACGCGCTCGATGCGCCGCGCGCCGCGATCACAGCCGCGCCGCGCTGCTGCACCGCGGAGATGAAGTCGTTCTCCAGCCAGGCGCGGTCGATCGCGTCCGCCGCCGCCTTGCCGTTCACGGTGGCGTTCGTGAAGTCCGGATAGAGGGTAGCGCTGTGATTGCCCCAGATCGCGAGCTTCTTCACGTCCCTCACGCGCGCGCCGGCCTTTTTCGCGATGAGCGAGCGCGCGCGGTTCTGGTCGAGCCGCGTCATCGCGCTCCAGCGGTCGTTGGTGATGCTCCGCGCGTTGGCGCGAGCGATGAGGCAGTTCGTGTTGCAGGGATTGCCGACGACGACGACGTGCACGCCTTGTGCGGCGTGCTGCGCGATCGCCTTGCCTTCCTCCACGAAGATCGGTCCGTTCTTCCGGATGAGGTCGCCGCGCTCCATGCCCGGGCCCCGCGGAACGCTACCGACGAGCAGGACCCAGTCCACCTCGTGATGCGTCTCGGCCCGGTCGGCGCTCGCGCTGACGCGGGAAAGCAGCGGGTACGCGCCATCCTCGAGCTCCATCACGACGCCCTTCGCTTTGTCGATCATCTGCGGTATGTCGGAAAGACGCAGGTCGACCTCCGTCTCCGGGCCGAACATCTCGCCGGCCGCGATGCGTGGGAGCAGTGCGTAGGCGACTTGTCCGGTCGCGCCAGTGACGACGACGTTGAGCTTCTTCATTTCTTCGGGTTCGCCTTTCCGTCCGGGAATTCGTCCGCGCCGCCGAACACGGCCTCTGCCTCGATCTCGACGAGGATCCGGGCATCGATGAAGTCGACCCGCACGATGGTCGTAGCGGGACGGATGTCGCGAAACACTTCGCCGTGGACGACCGCGACGCGGTCGATGTCATGGACGTCGTGGACGTAGATGCGCGTCATGATCACCTCTTCGAGCGATGAGCCGAGGTCCTCGAGTGCGGCCTTCATGATCTCGATCGCGCGCCGCATCTGATCGACCACGTCGTCCGAAACGACCTGGCCGTTCTCGTCGAGGCCCGCGGTACCGGCGACGCGGACGACCCGTCCGTGCCGAACGGCGCGCGAGTAGCCGAACTGGAATTCGTACTTCGTGGATGTCGAGTGCATGTAGCGGCGAGGGTTCTTTGGATCCTGGAGTGGCATCAGCCCTTCATCCTCTTTATGACCGCGTCGGCGAACTCGCGCGTGCCGACCGCGGTCGGATCGTCCCGTTCGCGCTTGAGGTCGTACGTGACGTCCTTTCCCTCCGCGACGACGGCCGCGATCGCGCGCTCCAGCCTGTCGGCCGCGTCGCGCTCCGAGATGTGCTTCAGCATCAGCACGCCCGCCAGCATGAGCGCCATCGGGTTCACCTTGTTCTGGCCGGCGTACTTCGGGGCCGACCCGTGGATCGCCTCGAAGACAGCGACACCGTTCTCGCCGATGTTCGCGCCAGGAGCGACACCAAGCCCGCCGGCGAGCCCCGCGACGAGGTCGCTCACGATGTCACCGTAGAGGTTCGGCAGCACAAGGACGTCGTAGAGGTCCGGCTTCTGGACGAGCTGCATGCACATGTTGTCGACGATGCGGTCCTCGAACTCGATGGTCGGGTAGAGCTGCGCCACCTCGCGCGCGATGCGCAGGAACAGCCCGTCCGCGAACTTCATGATGTTCGACTTGTGCACCGCGGTCACCTTGCGGCGGCCGTTCGCCACCGCATAGTCGAACGCGAACTTCACGATGCGCGTCGAGCCCATCACGCTGATGTACTTGATCGCGATAGCGGCGTCCTCGCGGATCTTCGTGTGCGCCTCCTTCTCGATGACGGCGCGGACCCGTGCGAGCTCCGGCGTGCCGAGGTCGAACTCGATGCCGGCGTAGAGGTCTTCGATGTTCTCGCGCACGACGACGAGATCGATGTTGCCCATCGGAGCCTGGACCCCTGGATACGTCTTCGCTGGGCGCAGGTTGGCGTAGAGGTCGAATTCCTTGCGCAGCGCGACGTTCACCGAGCGCATCCCGGTGCCGAGCTCGGTCGTGAGCGGACCCTTGAGTCCCACCTTGTTACGGCGGATCGAGTCGAGCGCGCTCTTGGGGAACGGATCGCCGAGCCTCTGCAGCGCGGGCAGGCCGATGTCGTGGATGTCCCATTCGATCGCCACACCTGTCGCTTCGATCGCGCGGCGGGTCGCGTCGACGATCTCCGGACCCGTGCCGTCGCCTGGGATGAGGGTGATGCGATGAGTCAGAGCGGTCTCCCCTTCGCCAGCGGCTCTTTCGGCATCGTACGCTCGGGGGCGAGCCATAGAACAGCCTTGTCGTGTATGTATTCCCATAGACCTGTTCTATGCTGAGTGTGTGGAATTGGGCCAGATCGAGGCCTTTGTCGAGGCGCAGCGGCGGGGAAGCATCACGCGAGCAGCCGCGGCTCTGGAGCTCACGCAGCCGACGCTCACTGCGCGCCTGCGGGGTCTCGAGCGCGAGCTTGGCGCGCAGCTGCTCGTCCGGGGACGGCGCGGCGTGACCCTGACGGCCACCGGCCGGCGATTCCTGCCCCGCGCACAGGCCGCGCTCGAGGCGGTGCGGCGAGGAGTGGCCGAGACGAAGGCCGCACGCGAGGGGCGCGGCGGCGTGCTCGCCCTCGGACTGGCGACCGACCTCGCCCTGTACATCGCTCCGGCGGCGCTCGCACGCTTCGCGCGCGGGCATCCCGATGTGGAGATCAGCGTCCGCAGCGGGCGCTCGCACGCGGTCGCGGAGGCCCTTCGCGCCGACGAGATCGAGATCGCCCTGGTGAGTCAGCTCATCGCGTTGCCGGAGCTTGCGTCGCGCGCGCTGTTCGATGAGGCGGTGCCGATCGTCGTCGGCCGCACACACGCCTTCGCGGCCCGTGGCCGTGTCGGCATCGAGGAGCTCGCACTCTCTGGGCTGGTCATGCGCGATCCGACCGCGTACCTCCACGCGATCACCACGGCGTACTTCGCCACGGCCGGGACCGCGCCACGCATCCTCATGGAACTCAACAACACCGAAGCGTGCAAGCGGGTCGTTCTCGCCGGACTCGGTGCCGCGCTCCTGCCACAGATGGCGATCCACGAAGACGTTCGACGCGGCGATCTCGTCGTGCTGCGGGTCGAGGGACACCCAGCACCCAAGCGCACGATCCACCTCATGACGCGCGCGGGCGCGGAGGTCTCGCCGACGGCGAATGCGTTCCTTCGGGCCCTGCCGCGGCCGTCATGATGCCGTCATGAGCGGGGAGGATCGGCCTCTGCCAGCGGTGCAGCGCGCGTACTTCTATGTCGTCCTGCTCGTGGCGGTCCACATGATCGTGCTCGGCGTCGCGAATCTCCTGCGCGTCGGCGCCGAGATCGCGCTTGGCGCACCGAGCGGGGGCTTCACCGGCCTGCCCTTCGTGTTCGCGGAATTCAACCGTCCGCGCGAGCAGTACCGGGAGCAGGCGAGCCTCGCCATCGCGCTGCTGCTCGTGGCCGTGCCCGTCTGGTACCTCCACTATCGCTCCGCGGACGCGGCGGCGCGACGTTCGCTACGCGAGCGCGGTGCGGCGCTGCGCGGCGCCTATCTCCAGATCGTCGTGCTCGTCACCGCGCTTCTCGTCTTCGGTTATGGACAGCGCGTACTCCATCTGATCCTGCAGGCGGTGCTCGTGGGCGATGTCCCCCAGGTCTTCCCGCTCGAGCCGAGCTGGGAGGCGCGCACAGCCGGCGCGTTCGCGATGGTGGTCGCAGCCGCGGGGGCGCTGATCTTCCATCTTCGTGTCGCGGCCGCGGACCGCGCGAGCGGGGCGGTCGCCGGGCGCGCGGCCGAGGTCGGCTTCTTCGTCCGCTATGCGCTCGCGGTCATCGGCCTGCTGTTCTTCGGCTTTTCGCTAGCCTCGACGCTCGCGGGCGTCTGGGAGCGCCTGCTGTTCCCGTTCCCCGATCCGGTGCTCCCGCCGGGTGTGCCAGCACTCCGGCCGCCGCGGCCCAGCCGCCAGACCTCTCTGCTCTTCGATCTAGCGAATGCGATCCCCCAGGTCGTGGCGGGTCTGGCACTCTGGCTCGCGGCCTGGCTGCCCGCGCAGCGATCGGCGCTCCGCGCTGACGGGGAGCGGACATCGGTCGCGCGGCGCCTGGCGATCTACTTCGTCATCGCGGTCTCCGCGTTCATCGTGCTGTTCGGTCTCACGACCGTCGTCGCCGCCCTCCTCGCGCGCGCGCTCGGCGAGCGCATCGCGGACGCCGACCTCGGGCGGCAGCTCGGGTCACCGATGTTCTTCGCCATCGTCTTCGCCGCCGCGTGGTGGTACCACCGTCGCGTCGTCGAGGGCGAGGCGACACGCGAGACCGAGGCCGGTCGCGCGGCCGGCGTCCGCCGCGCCTACTACTACGTCATCGCGGCGATCGGGCTGGCCATGGCCGCGATCGGTGCGGCTGGCGCGATCGGCGCGATCGGGAGTGGCTGGCTCGGTCTCACGAACCACGATGCCCGGGAGACGGCCACGTGGATCGCGCTCGTCCTGGCCGGCGGTCCCGCTTGGGCGTTCCACTGGCGCACCCAGCAGAAGCGGCTCGAAGATGACGAGCGGCGTGCGCTCCAGCGTCGCGTCTACCTCTATCTGGCGATCCTCGGCAGCGTTGCCGCGGTGCTCGTCTTCGGCTCCGCGCTGCTGTTCAACCTGCTGAAGGGCGTCCTCGCGTTCCACTTCGACCTCGCGCTCTGGCACGACCTCTGGCACTTCGGCGTCGATACGGCCGTCGGAGCGGTCGCGCTCGCGTGGCACTTCCGCCTGGTGCGGGCAGATCGCGCGGCGCTCGCGGCCGCGGGTCTCGAGGACACCTACCACGTGACGCTGCTCGTGAAGGCTGCCGATCGCGCCGCGGCGCAGGCTCGTGTCGCGGCGGCGCTACGGGGTCAGCCGGACATCACCGTTCGCGGCTAGTGAGTGGCGCGCCGCTAGCCCGCGCTCAGCCGGTCGATCGTCACGCGAAGCTTCTCCGGCGTGACGCCAAGCTGGGTCAGCACCTGTGACCCGATCCCGTCCGGATCCGCAATGAGCGCCAGCAGCAGAAGCTGCGGCTTTACGAGGTCGGCAGAGGGCGCGGCGAGCATGATCGCCTTGCCGAGCAGCGTCCTCACCCGCGGCGTCACCGTGATCTCCGTGACGTCGGTCTCTCTTGGTGGCACCGCCTTGAAGACCCCGGCGCGAGCCTGATCCAGCGTGACCCCGAGCTCCTGAAGCGCGCGCTGCGCCACACCGTCGGACCGGAGGAGCGCGATCATCATGTGCTCGGTCCCGATCCAGTTGTGGCGCATCAGCCGCGCCTCCTCCTCTGCCAGCGCGAGAACCCGCTTCGATGGCCTGTCGAGAAGATCGAACGGGCCGGTCGAAGGCAGATCGCGTGGATCCGGACGTGGCGAGCCGGCGTGGCCGTGGGGCTGCCCCACCATCGTGATGACGTGCTCCCGGACCTTTTCGAGCGTCACGCCGAGCGATTCGAGCACCTTGGCACCGACGTGGCCGCCCTCGCGCACGAGACCGAGCAGGAGGTGCTCGGTGCCAACGTGGCTGTGACCGAGCTTACGGGCTTCATCGATCGCAAGCTCGATGACCTTCTTCGTGCGTGGACTCAGGGTGATCTCGCTCGGCGTTTTCGTGGAGTCTCCGCGCCCGATGATTGATTCGACGCTTACACGTACCTTTGAAAGCTCGACGCCCATTGAGTCGAGGACGCGTGCGGCCGCGCCCTCACCCTCGCGGATCAGCCCCAGCAGGAGATGCTCCGTTCCGATGTAGTTGTGGTTGAACCGGACGGCCTCGTCCTGCGCGAGGGCGAGGACGCGCTTGGCGCGGTCGTTGAAGCGATCGAAGGGCCCCATCGCGATCGAGAGTACGGCTTGCTAGTTCGTCAGCTCCGCCTTCAGCGATGCGAGAAGCAATCGGCGCTGTAGTCGCAGTGCTTCCGGCACAGTGCCGCCGATCTTCTCGAACCAATCGGCATGCGCCTCGAGTTCCTTCGTCCACTCGTCAGGATCGACACGCAGCGCGGCTGCGATTGACTCGATGCTCGCGCCGATCCCGCGCAGGTCGAGGTCGGTCGGGCGCGGCGTGTATCCGATGGGCGTCTCCATCGCGCCGGCACGACCGGCGCAGCGGTCGATGATCCATTTCAAGACGCGCATGTTCTGGCCGTAGCCCGGCCAGAGATACTTTCCGTCATCACTCTTGCGGAACCAATTCACGAGGAAGATCTTCGGCGGCTGCTTCATGCGCCCGAACATCGACAGCCAGTGGGCGAAGTACATGCCCGCGTCGTAGCCGATGAAAGCGAGCATCGCCATCGGGTCGCGGCGGATCCGGCCGACCGCGCCGGTGATCGCCGCCGTCGTCTCCGCACCTGCGGTCGCGCCGAGATAAACGCCGTGCGTCCAGTTGAATGACTCGACGGCGAGCGGGACCGTCGTCGAACGGCGACCGCCGAACAGGATCGCTGAGATCGGGACGCCGCGCGGGTCCTTCGCGTAGCGCGAGAGCGCCGGATTGTTGTCCATCGGCGTCGTGAAGCGGCTGTTCGGATGCGCCGCGGGCTCTTTCGCGCCACGTTTCCATGGACGTCCCCGCCAGTCGATGAGGTCGGTCTCCGGCTCATCCATGCCTTCCCACCAGACGTCTTTGTCCGGCGTGAGCGCGACGTTCGTGAAGATGCAGTCGTGCTCGAGCATGCGCATCGCGTTCGGGTTCGTGACGTAATTCGTCCCGGGCGCGACGCCGAAGAACCCGAACTCCGGGTTCACGGCATACAGGCGGCCGTCCTCGCCGACGCGCATCCACGCGATGTCATCGCCGATCGTCCGGAGCTTCCAGCCCGCGAATTCGGGCGGCGGAACGAGCATGGCGAGGTTGGTCTTGCCGGAGGCGCTCGGGAACGCGCCGGCGATGAAGTGCGTCTCTCCCTCAGGACTCTCGGCCTCGAGCAGCATCATGTGCTCCGCGAGCCACCCTTCGTGATTCGCTCGATAGCTCGCGATCCGCAGCGCCAGGCACTTCTTGCCGAGCAGCGCGTTGCCACCGTACCCGGAACCGACCGCCCAGATCGTGTTGTCCTGGGGGAAGTGCGTGATGTAGCGGCGTTCGGGGTCGCAGTCGGCGACGGAGTGGAGCCCGTGGTTGAAGTCGTCGCTCGATCCGCCGAGGCGGTCGAGCGCGACGTTTCCGATCAGCGACATGATGCGCATGTTCAGCACGACGTAGATCGAATCGGTGAGCTCGACACCGAGCATCGCGAACGGCGAATCCGGCGAGCCCATGAGGTAGGGGATCACGTACATCGTGCGGCCCTTCATCGCACCGTCGAAGATCGCGGCGAGCTTGCGGCGCGCTTCCTCTGGGTCCATCCAGTTGTTCGTCGCGCCGGCCTCTGCCTTCGTCGGCGTGCAGACGAATGTGAGCTCTTCGGTCCGCGCGACGTCGTTTGGATTCGAGCGCGAATAGAACGAGTGCGGGCGCTTCTCGGGATTCAGTGGGATCAGGACCCCTTCGGCGACCGCCTCCGCGGTGAGGAGCTTCGCCTCCTCGTCCGAGCCGTCGCACCAATAGACGCGGTCGGGCTTGCACATGCGCGCCATCTCGTCCACCCAGGACAGGAGATGTCGGTTGGTCGTGGGGGCTGCCTTCGCGACGAGCACGCCCATCCGATTCTAGGTTGCGCCACGGGTCGACATGATGCGCGCCACGATCACCGCGACCGTCGCCGTCAGCGGCAACGCGAGCGAGAGCTGCACGAGGAGGGGAAGCAGGGGGTCGGCGTCGTAGAGGATGCCGGAGAGCAGGCCGCCGGTGCCGAATCCCAGTGCGAACACGAGCTGGAAACCGGAGTAGCCCAGGGCCGTGCGTGCGGGTGGAAGGATCCGTTCGAGCGCTCCGGCGAGCACCGGGTTCGGCGCGGTCTGCGCGCCGAGCAGAAAGGAGCCGAGCGCGAGCGGGACCTCAGATCGACCGGAGAGCGCGATCAGGCCGGCACCGAGCGTGAGCACGGCGCCCGCACCGATCACGGCCGGCACCGGACCGAATCGGTCGGCGATGCGGCCGTTCGCCGCCGAGAAGAGCGCGGCGCCGAGCGCGACAAGGCCGACGTATACGCCGACGCGCTCGAGCGGGACAGCGGCGATATCGCGCACGTACACCGGGAACAGCGGATTCACGACGGTCGTGATGATCGCGGCGAGCGGGGTGATCGCGAGAAGCGTCCAAAACGACCGCGGAAGAGGCGGACCGGGCACGTGCGGGATCGGCGGCGTGTGCGATAAGCGAAAGGTGAGCGCTGACGACAGCATGAACGCGAAGGTGGCGAGCGCGATCCCGCCGCGAAGCCCGACGGCGGCGCCGATGGCGCCCGCGAACGGCGCCGCGAGGATCGTGCCGAAGAAGAACGCGCCGTAGACGAAGCCCAGTTCACCCGAGAGGCGCGCGCGAGGCGTGAGCGCTGCGAGGTGCGCGCTCATGAGCGGCAGCGCCGCGCTGCCGATCCAGTACAGCGACGACCCGATGAACGCGCCGTGCCAGTCCGTGATCGGGAGGAACGCAGCGGCGCCGATCGTCGACGCGAGCCACACGCCGATGAGCATCGGTCGTCTCCCGAAACGGTCGGCCGCCAGGCCGATCGGGATGAAGCAGGCCGCGGCCACGACGTTGCCGACGCCGAAGACGAGGCCGATGTCCGTTGGCGTCGCCCCGAGGTCTTTGAGGAACAGAGGAAAGAGCGTGCCCAGGAGACCGAACCCGATCCCCCAGAAGATCTGGGCGACCGTGAGTGTGCCGGCCTCCTTGCTGAGGCCTAGGACGCGCGCCCCTTCACGATGCCCGCTTTGCGCCGCTCCTCGAACTCGGCGCGCGCTCGCTGCAGCACGGCGGGATCGGTGAGCACGTCGAGCGCGGTGAGCGCGAGCGCCTTCGCGGCGACGAGCGCGTTGTCGAGCGCACCCTGCGTGACGGCGAGGTCGCGGAACGCGATCGAATGGCCGGGAACGGGCTCGGTCGCGATCGCGATGTAGGGATGGATCGCTGGAAGTACCTGCATGACGTTTCCCATGTCGGTGGAGCCGACGCGCTCGTCGTCGCGCGCCTCGAACACCTGCATCCCGAGACCCTTCATGTGCTGCGCCCAGCGTTCGGCCATCGGCGTCGAGAAGACCATGTTCTCGTAGCCAGCGTTCTCGTGGACGGTCACTTTCACCGTCGTCCCCGTCGCGGTCGCCGCGCCCTCCGCGCACGCGATGAAACGCCGAAGGACCTCCTGCTGGTAGCGGCGATCCAGCGCGCGCACGCTGAAACGACCGACCGTGTGGTCCGGGATGACGTTCGCGGCGCTCCCGCCATTCGTGATGATCCCGTGGATGCGCGCGTCCGGACGGAGCTGCTGGCGCATCGCGTTCACCGCGTTGAACAGCTGGATCAGACCATCGAGCGCGTTGACACCCTGATCCGGCTGCGACGCGGCGTGCGCGGCCTTGCCGAAGTACTCGACGAGAACGCGATTCGACGCGAGCGAGTGCCGGCCCGCGAGGCTTCGGCCGGTCGTGGGGTGGATCATCATCGCGGCGTCCACGTCGTCGAAGCCCCCCGCGCGCAGCAGCGCGACCTTGCCGCCGCCGCCCTCCTCCGCCGGGGCGCCGATCGCCGCGAGGGATCCCTCGAGATCGCCGATCACCTCGCGCACCCCGACCGCCGCCGCGGTGCCGATCATGGCGATCAGGTTGTGGCCGCAGCCGTGACCGAGATCCGCGAGCGCGTCGTACT
Source organism: Candidatus Limnocylindria bacterium (assembly GCA_036523395.1). Lineage (NCBI taxonomy): Bacteria > Bacillati > Chloroflexota > Candidatus Limnocylindria > Candidatus Limnocylindria bacterium. The sequence continues at coordinate 116,572 of DATDEH010000072.1, forward strand.
CGGCGAGGATCGCGACGCGCGGGCCGCCGTTCCTCCCCGATGCGTCGCCTCGATACGAGGTCTCGATGCCGCGGTAGCCGCGCGTCACTTTGAAGCCGTTCTTGTCGAGGAAGTCCGCGAGACGCGTCGACGCCTGGCGCTCTTCGTATGCGGTCTCGGGATTCGCGTGGATCGCACGCGAGAGCTCGAAGAGCGCGTCGTGCCGCTGATCGATCGCGTTCTGCGCGCGCTTCCGCAGCGCAGCGATATCGGGCATGCGCCCGATGCTAGCCAGCCGGCGTGATCGCCGCCGCCTGATGCCCGGCGATCATCGCGAGGATGACGTGGTCGAGCGCGCGGTCGGCTTCCTCGAACAGGGACGCGGCCTGGGCGGATTCGAGCGAGCGACGCCGAGCGACGTGCGCGATCTCCGCCATGAAGCGCGCGCGGAAGTAGAGGAACGCCTGCGTCGCCTCGCCCAGCGACAGCCCGGCGCGCTTCGCCTCGACCCCGTACTCGCGACCAAGCGACTCCGCCTGCGTCACGTATTGCTCCTGTCCTGCTCGCCGCGCGGTATCGAGATGGCCGAGGAGCAGATCGCTCATGCGTACGCCGCGCTCGCGGAACCAGCGGAGCGAGCCCTCGTCGAATCGCGTGTGCCAGTCCTGATCGGTGACGTCGGTGCGAACGCGCTTCCGGAACTCGGCGGCGACCTTGTCGGGCGTCTCGCCCATCGCAGTGAGCGACGGACGCTTGACCGCGCGCTGACGTGGAAGGAGGGCATCGATCGCCGAGCGAAGGAATCGTCGATGACCGCCCGGGGTGGTGAACACGTCGACCTTCCCGTTGTCTGCCCAGCGCCTCAGCGTGTCGGGATCCACGCCGAGGATTCGACTGGCCTCGCCGAGAGTGAGCCAGTCGCCGCGCTTGCCGGAACTGGTCTGAGTAGGAATACCGTAAATCTAGGCGAAACTCGCCCCAGCCTGCCGGTCCACCAAAGCGCGCCGGTGGCCAAGAGGGCTAGCAGAACGATCGACAGGACAGCTCCGGCAACTCGCCATCGCTTCGGCACTACGGCCCATATGACGAGGATCGATACCGCGATCCATCCAAGAGCGAAGAGCGATGCGATCGCGACCAGTTCCGTCGAGGTGGGAGGTCAAGGGCTTATGAATGCCATGCCCCATACCAAGTCCCGCTGGCGTTGGATCGGCCGCCGTGCGGCGGCAGCAAGATGCGCGAGCCTTAAAGTCATCTGGATCGTGACGGCTGCGGCGCGCGTGCTGACAACGCCCGCCACCAGGACGAGGACGACGAGGATCACGCCGATCGCCCGTCTGAGTTGACCACCACGTTGGTCATTCCTCGCCCGATGCTGTCACGGTCTCATCTCGGGTCGGCGGCCTCGGGACATCGCTCGCGTCTGGCTCCCGCACCGCGTAGTCGCGGAGCGGTGTGACAGCCGCGACCGCCGCACTCGCGATCGCAAGCGCGCCCGCAACCGCGAACGCGACCGCGCTCGAGGCCACGACGACGATCGCGGAGAGGATCGCCGGCGACGCGCTGTTGGAGATGAGGACGACGGTGCGGAACGCGCCGTTCGCGCGGCCGCGCATGTTGGCCGGCACGTCGCGCTGGCGCGGGATGAACGCGTAGATGATGAACGCCTGCCAGGCGAGCTCGCGTCCTGTGAAGCAGAGCGTGATGAGTCGCCAGTCATTGGTCAAGGCACCTGCGAGCGCGGCCAGTCCTGACGCGAGGATCACGGCGATCATGCTGTGGCCCATCGGCCGATCGCGGGCGAGACGCGGCGCGAGCAGTGAGCCGAACACCGTGAACGCGCCTCCGACCGACAACGCGAGGCCGATCGTGACCTCGTCGAGGTGGTGCTCCTCGCGGAGCACGTAGAGCATGAGCGTCCGCAGTCCCACGCCGCCGAGGTTCGCGATGGACATCGCGACGAGCAGCCACCGCAGGATCTTCAGGCGCCACACGAACGCGAAGCCGTCGCCGATCTCGTGGATGACGTTGCGCACCGTGAGGGGTGCCATCTGGGCGGCGGGGATCTCGAGGATCGGCGGCATCAGGTAGAAGAGAGCGAGGGTGGGCATGAAGGCGAGCGCGGCGATCCACATCGCGTTCACGTTCCCGATCGCCGCGATCGCGAATCCGCCGAGCGTCGGTCCGATGATGCGGGCGCCGCGGTCGGCGCCGAGGAAGATCGCGTTGGCGTCCGTCAGCTCATGCTCTTCCACGAGCGAGGGCAAGACACTGAAGTCCGTAGTCACGCCCCAGAGGACCTCGACGGTGCCGAGGAGGAAACCGATGACATAGAGGAGCTCGACCGAGAACACACCGCCGATCGCGGACAGCGGGATCGCGACGGTCAGCGCGATCCCTGAGATGTCGCAGGCGATGAGGAGCCGGCGCTTGTCCACTCGGTCGATGAGAGCTCCGGCGGGCGCGCCGAAGATGATGTATGGGATCGACTGGACGACGCGCAGGATCGCCGCGGCGGCGATGGAGTGGGTGAGGTCGATGACGAGGAGCGGCAGCGCCAGCCGGGCGACCTCGTCGGCGATCGAGCCGAGGCCGATGGCTGCGGTGAACAATGCGAACCATTTGTGACGGAGCGGCCCTTTGCGCATGGGGCGGCGAGCATAAAAGCGAGCGAGCGGCCCGGCACGGCGCTTGCGAGCGTCTTAAGCGACCTAGTTAGTTGTAGAGGAGGTTCTCCATGGGTCAGGTCAATGTCAATCCCGGCGGGTCGTCGGACAGCGGCTTCGGTGCCGGCATGATCATCGGCATCATTCTGCTGATCCTCATCGTCCTCGTTCTCATCTTCTACGCCGGTCCGCAGATCTTCGGCGGCGGCACCACCCCGCGCTCGCTCATCGACTCGCTAAGCACAGCCGTTCTCGCTTAAGCGCTCACGACTGCGCGGCGCCGGATGGCCTCCGGCGCCGCGCGTCATGCTTGACGCGTGAAGCGCGTCCTCTTCCTCTGCGCCCATAACTCGGCCCGATCACAGATGGCCGAGGGATTCCTGCGCTCATACGCCGGCGACCGCTTTGAGGTCCAGAGCGCAGGTACGAAGGCGACGGGGGTCCATCCGCTGGCTGTCTCGGTCATGCGCGAGCTCGGCGTCGACATCTCCCAGCAGACCAGCAAATCCGTCGATGAGGTGGGCGAAGGCTGGGACGTCGTCGTGACCGTCTGTGACTCGAGCTGCCCCGTGCCGCCACGCACCGGCCTGAAGCTTCGCTGGAAGTTGCCGGACCCGTCGGCCGCGCGCGGCACCGAAGCCGAGCGCCTCGAGGTCTTCCGCGGCGTGCGCGACGCCATCCGATCCCGCGTCCGCTTGCTCGCCGATCGCATCTGACGCCGGTGGCACAGCGACTGCTCCTCCTTGATGTCGGCGTCCGCAAAGGACGACTTGGATCGCAGGAGGACTCTTCCGATGCAAGACGGCGGACTTCCCCCACGTCCTGGCGAGCCAGTCCCGGGTGACGTTGGGAAGAAAGGCGGCGAACAGCCGGAGCGTCCGGAGGGGCCGACCGACGTCCCGCGTCAGAAGCCCGGCGTGGAAAAGGGTCCTATTCCCGAGACGCCGACCATCTAGCTCCCATTGATCAGGCCGCCGCCCTCGAGCAGCGTCGCGAACATGACCAGGATCGCGTACCCGGCGACGACCGATGTAACGATGAGAGCCGCGACGATCGCGAGGCTCAGAAGCGTGGTCTGCCGGGTCGCGGTCCTCGCGTCCATTTCCTTCTCGATGACGCGGTAGGCGACGCTCGCGATCTGGATCGCCGATCGCGCAACGAGGAAGACGCCGCCCGCGATCCCGACACCGATCGCGAGCCAGACCAGGATCGCGCCTTCGACGCTCGTCAGCGTCTCACTCGTTCCCCGCTAGCCAGCGCTGGAACTGCGCCAGGGAGAAATATTCCTCGCCCATCGGCCAGTCGGGTTCGCGCGTGAAGTCGACGGCGAGCGCGGATCCGTCGATCAGCGGCCCGAAATGCGCGCGGATCGGCAGCGGCAGCTCCGTGGTGTCCCGAAAGTTGGTGGGTATGTCAGCGAAGTACTCGACGGGATTCGCGTGATCGCCCTGGCGCAGGAAGGAGCCGGTGACCCAGTCGCGGTACCGCGGGAACTCCGCGAGGTGCGCCCGACTGTCGCGGACGGCGCGGCGGAGGTAGGCGAAGTTGCGGTCCTCGTCCCGCCGATACACGGGGTGGTTCCAGCAGACGAAGTGGAACAGCTCGTGGCAGGCGGACAGCTCTACCTGGCGCAGTCCCTCGTAGGTCTCGACGCCCGCGGCGAGCTCGATCTCATTCCGGTCCGGGTAGAAACCGCCGCCGTACCGCGCGTTCGTCCGGATGATCGGGCAGCGCCTGCCCAGCGCGCGGACCTCGTCGGGGAATCCGCGCAGGGCGCGCTCCGCCAGGACGTCCCCGGGCGTCACGTACAGGTACATCTGGCGGCGCCAGAGCGACCGTCGGAGGTCCGGTAGCCGGCTTCCGGTCAGGCGCTCGACGGCCGAAAGCACGGCGCGGCGGTATCGGATCACGAGCCAAGTATCCGTGGCGCAGAACAGGAGTTGCGCCCGCCGTGTTAATAGGAGCGACGTGTACCGATCCGATGCCCCTGGCCGCGTGAATCTGATCGGCGAGCACACGGACTACAACGAGGGCCTCGTCCTCCCGACCGCGACCCCACAGCGCACAGTCGTCGAGCTGTCTCCCCGCGAGGACCAGGTCGTCCGGGTGGAGAGCGAGGGCTACATGCCGATCGCCTACCGGCTCGGCGACGAACGGACCTGCGGCGACTGGGGCGACTACGTCCGCGGCGTTACCTGGGTGCTCACGAAGGCCGGTCACGCCATCCGCGGATTCGACGCCGGCATCGCCTCGCGGGTGCCTCCCGGCGCGGGTCTCTCGTCCAGCGCCGCGCTCGAGGTCGCGTTGCTGCGCGCACTCCGCGACGCCTTCTCGCTGACGCTCGATGACATGGCCCTCGCGTACGCCGCGCACAAGGCGGAACGCGACGTCGTCGGAGCGCGCGTCGGCACGATGGACCAGCTCGCCGCGGGTCTCGCGCGCGTTGGCGAAGCGCTGCTCATCGACATGCGGAAGTCGGACATCGAACGCGTGCCGATCCCTGGCAGCGTCGAGATCGTGGTCGTCTATTCCGGGATCGCGCACGACAACGCGAAGCAGGGCGCGTACAACGAGCGGCGCGCCCAATGCGACGAGGCCGCCCGGCGCCTCGGGATCGTTTCCCTACGCGACGCGACCCTTGGCGATGTCGAACGCCTCGCCCCGCAGAACGCGACCCTCGCGCGCCGCGTGCGGCACGTCGTGAGCGAGAACGAGCGTGTCCGCGCGTTCGTCGCAGCTCTCAGGGCCGGCGACCTCGCGCGGTGCGGTGCGATCATCGACGCGTCGCACGCGTCTCTTCGTGAGGACTTCGACGTTTCGACAGAAGAGCTCGACATCCTGGCCGACGCGCTGCGTTCGCAGCGTGGAGTGCACGGCGCGCGCCTGGTGGGCGCCGGCTTCGGAGGCTCCGTGCTGGCGCTCGCGGACGCGGGAACCGGGTCGGATGCGGCGCGCGGCGCGGCGGAGCTGTACCGGTCGCGCGCCGGCCGCACCGGACGTGTGGTGATGCCGGTCTAACGCGCGTCCCGCGCATACTCGACCTGCCGTGCCCCGTCCGCCGTCCGCCGACGCGCCGCGCATCTTCACCGGCATCGCGCGCTCGTACGACCGCGCCGGCGCGCTGTTCTCCTTCGGCCAGGATCCACGCTGGCGGCACGCGCTCGTCGCATCCGTCGCCGCCGCTCCCGACGACGTCGTGCTCGATGTGGCCACCGGCACGGGACTCGTGGCCGTCGAGCTCGCCCAGCGCTACGGCTGCAAGGTCGTCGGTCTCGATCGCAGCGCGGACATGCTCGCCGAGGCGTCGCGCCGGAACGGTCTGATCAGTGGACTGGTGAACGCTCGCGCGGAGCGACTTCCGTTCGCCGACGCGACGTTCGACCACGTCACGTTCACGTATCTGCTGCGGTATGTCGACGATCCGGCGGCGACCGTGCGCGAGCTCTCGCGTGTGCTGAAGCCCGGCGGGCGGCTCGCGGCGCTCGAGTTCGGGGTCCCGTCCTCGCCGATCGCGTTCGGTCTGTGGCGGTTGTACACGCGGGCCGTGATGCCGATCCTTGGTTCGCTGTTCTCGCGCAAGTGGCGCGACGTGAACGCGTTCCTCGGCCCCAGCATCGAACGCTTCTACCGCGCGCATCCACAGCGCGACGTCGAACGGTACTGGCGCGACGCGGGTCTCGCCGATGTGCGTTCGCGAGCGATGAGCCTCGGCGGCGGGATCGTCATGAGCGCGACGAAGCGGCCCGCGACGGTCGCGAGCGATGTGCGCCTCGGCGCGGCGTTCTACGCGCTCCAGCCGGGCGGCTGGCGGGATTACTGGACGCTGCTGCATCCGCCGTACACAGCGTGGCATCTGTCGTACGTGCTGCTCGGCGCGGCGCTGTCGCCCGCGCCCGATCCGCGCATCGTCCTGGGCGCCCTGCTCGCGTTCGGGCTCGCGGTCGGTGTCGCGGCGCATTCGTTCGACGAGCTCCAGGGACGTCCGCTCGGCACGCGGATCCCCGCGCGCGTGCTCGCCATACTCGGAGCGCTCGGTCTCGCAGGCGCGGCCGCGCTCGGCACCGCTGCTGCTCTGATGCTCGGTCCGATGCTCTGGTTATTCGTCCTGGCCGGCGTCGCGCTCGTCCTTCTTTACGCATTCGAAGCTCCGGTCGTCCATTCGGACGTCGGGTTCGCGCTGGCGTGGGGCGCGTTCCCGGTCCTCACGGCCGCGTACGCCACGGGCGCGCCGATGGTCCCCGCGGTCGCGGTCGCCGCGGCAGCTGCGCTCCTGAGCCTCGCGCAGCGCGTTCTGTCTACGCGCGTGCGCGCGGTCAGGCGCCGAAGCCTCTCTGTCGGAGGCGAGGTCCGCTACATCGACGGATCGCGCGAGACGCTCGACGCGCAGGGACTCATCGCGGCGCCGGAAGGCGCGCTGCGCATCCTCTGGCTCGCGGTCGTCGCGCTCGCGGTGGGTCTGCTGCTCGCGCGTTACTGATGGAGCGGCGAAGCCGCTCCAGAAAGCCGGAGCCGAGGGCGGAGGTCACGTCTAGCGGGTCAGCGACGCGATGAACCGCTCGGCGTTGCGATAGGCGATGGCCTCCGCGACGTCTGGCGGAAGCTGCGAGAGCCATCCACGGATGCCCTTCACGATCTCGGGGTACGTATCCCAGCGCTCGTTGCCCGTGAACGTGCCACCGACGGTCCATGTGTCGGTGCCGATCATGAAGCGGCCGCCGTGCCGGATGAGCAGCTCGCGCCACCGCGGGTCGAGTGTGCCGTTCGACGCGATGTCGGTCCGCAGCGAGAGCTCGACCGACAGTTTCGGCCATGAGTCGAGCAGGGCCGCGATCTGTTGGGGCGTCGCATCGACGCCCGCGTGCGCCCACAGCACCGTTGCATCCGGAACGTAGTTCAGCAGCTCCGCGACCGCGCGCGCGTCGGCGTGCGGCTGAAGAAATAGCTTCTCGCGCTGCGCGAGCGCGAGGACGCCGCGCACGGCCGCCAGTCCCATCTGGCCGACGACGAGATGAAACTCGCCGAAGCCGCGGTGCATGCCGGGTCGGTAGATCGATTCGACGTAGGGGACGATCGACGGATCGCGCGCCCACGAGAACACGTCGGCCACGTTGCGATATGGACCCAGCATCGGAATGACACGATCGCCGAGGACGGCTTTCAGCTTGAATGTGCCCTCGTCAGGCGCGCTCGATACCAGGCCCGAGCGAACGCCGGCCGCGTCCAGGATCTTCGCGACCCTCTCCGGCGCATACGCCGACCACGCCGCCGCGCTGTAGTGGAGGTGTGCATCGAAGAGCGGCATCACCCCTGGTGTCGGTGTCGGTGACGGGGTGGGCGTTGGTGTCGGCGTCGGCGAGAGCGTTGGTGCAATGAACGTCGGTGAGGCCGTCGTCGGGGCCGTCGCCATAGGCGCGCACGCGCTCGCGAGGATGAGCGCGACCAGGAGCCGGGTCACCCGGTTACCGTAACGCCCTGTGATCTTCACAAGCGCCCGCGTGTCAGTCGCGGAATTCGAGCGCGTCGCAGGGTGGGGGTCGAAACCCGAGGGCCTTTGCCGCGGCGAGCGGTGCGTGCCGTTCCGCTCGGTCGACGCGGCCGCCGTCGAGCTGGCTGCCGCCGCGGAAGCGCTCGCGATGCCGCTCGTTCATGACGCAGCTCACGGTCTGTGGGCGCTCGGTGCGGAGGCCGGCGGTCGTGCGCTTCGCAGCGCCGCAGCGCCCGAGCTCGAGCTGCCCGACTTCCGCGGCCGAACATTCCGCTTGTCGTCACTCCGCGGGACGAAGGCGCTTCTGGTCGCCTGGGCATCGTGGTGAGGCTGCCGTCTTGACCTGCCCGTGTGGCAGGAGCTGAGGACCGAGCTCAGGCCGCGTGGTCTCGAGATCGTCACGATCGCGCTCGATGCGCGGGGCAGCGAGACCGCGGGTCCCTGGATCGCAAAGGCGGCCCCGGAACATCCCTCGCTCATCGACGAGGGGCATGTCGTCGATGCCCTCTTCGGCGTCATCAACGTCCCGAGCGGGATCTGGATCGACGAAGAGGGCACGATCGTCCGACCGCCCGAGCCCGCGCATCCCAGCCGGCCCGCGTACCTCGATCGCGCCGTGCCGCCGGACGCAACGCCCGCAGTACGTGAGGCGATAGAGCTGACCAAGGCACTGCACGTCGAGTCAGAGCGCTATGTCGCCGCGCTTCGTGATTGGGTCCAGAAAGGTGGCGAGAGTCGGTTTGCCCTCTCGCCCGATGAGGTGATCCGGCGCAGTCGGCCTCGGCCGGTCGAGGAGGCGACGGCGGCGGCGCACTTCGCGCTGGGCCAGGCGCTGTACGCTCGAGGCGCGCAGGCCGCGGCGATCGAACACTTCCGCGAGGCGCACCGTCTGCAGCCGGCGAACTGGACCTACCGCCGCGATGCGTGGAGCCTTGCCGGCGCCGATCGCGAGGCTGTCTACGGCACCAGCTGGGTCGAAGAGGTCAAACGCGAAGGCGTCGAGAAATACTACCCACCGCTCGAGCTTTAGCCGTCGTGGCCCGCCGTATGCGGGTGTGCATCGGTGACGGAGGTGTCACATGCCAAGAAGCGAAGGCGGTTCCGCAACGGACCAGCCGACAACGGATCAGCCGACCGAGACCGAGAGGGTCATGGAACAGCGCCGCGGTGAGCGCGGCGGGCAGGACACGTCGACCAAGACATACACGGTCAAGGCCGGCGACACGCTTTCGGACATCGCGGAGTCCGAGATGGGCGATGCGAATCGGTGGCCCGAGCTCTACGCCGCGAATAAGGAAGCAGTTGGCAGCGACCCGGACATGATCCATCCCGGATTGGAGCTCAAGATCCCGGACTAAGCGCTGCGGCGCTGTGGCTGCGGCGGTCGCTATCGCTACTTCTTCCGCCCGGGTTTCGGTTTGAGCGGATTGCGCTTCTTGCCGCCGCGGCCATAGCCGCCTCCCGGCGGGTTCGTCCCGCGTCCACTGCGTGATGGGCTCGCCTTTTGGCTGGCATGTCCGTCCTCCTCCGACTCAGGTCCGCCGTGGTAATGCCACGCATGGCGCCTCGGCCTTTGGCAGACTTGCGCCCTGGTGCATGCGCCGCAGACCTCGATTGGCCCGATCGCGATCCCGCCCGCAGGCCAGCGCGTAGCCGGGCACTTCACGTTCCCCAGCGACGAGGGTCTCGCGAAGTACGAATGGCCGTACTTCGCGATCACGGGAAGGGTCTCCGGTCCGACGGTGCTCGTCACCGCCGGGATCCACGCTGCCGAGTACACCGGGATCGAGGCCGCCATCCGCCTGGGCCGGAGCACGGCGCCGGAGCACGTCCGCGGCATCCTGATCGTGATCCCGTTGCTGAACCGCCCCGGCTTCTACGAGCGCAGCGTGTATGTGAATCCCGAGGACGGTGACAACCTCAATCGGCTGTTCCCAGGGGACCCAAAAGGCAAATGGGGCGAGCGCTTCGCGCACCGGCTGCTGACCGAGATCGTGACGCGCTGTGAGTACGCGATCGATCTGCATGCCGGCGACCTCATCGAAGACCTGACGCCGTTCGTCATCTACCGCGAGACCGGCGAGGTCGCTCTGGACGAGCGCATCCGGAGGATGGCCGGGGCGTACGGTGCGCGCTGGGCGGTGAAGAGCGCGCCCACCGGCGAGCGACCAGGCTCGCTGTATGCGCTCGCCGCGCTTAACGGCGTCGCGTCGATGCTCGCGGAGTCCGGCGGACGGGGATTGCTCATCGAAGAGGATGTCGTGCGTCATGTTCGTGGCGTGACGAACATCCTGCGTGCGATCGGCGCAGTCGATGGCGCACCCGAGGCGGTCGCGCCGCCGCGTGTGGTGAACAGCTTCGACTGGCTGCGGTCGCCCGTGGAAGGCCTCTTCCACTCGCGCGTTCGGGTCGAGCAGCAAGTCGCTGCCGGGGACGTCGTAGGCGAGCTCGTCGACCTGGTGGGCGAACCGCTCGCAACAGTGAAGGCGCCGGTCAGCGGCGTCGTGCTCTTCATCGTCACCAGTCCCGCGATCAAGAAAGACGGCCTTCTTCTGGCCATCGGCGCGCTCTAGAGCTCCGGACTAGCATCCCGTGTCGGTGGCGGGCCGAAGGGGGCTGAGGCTCGCGAATAGCTCGCGAATAGCTCGCGAATATGGGGAGGTCAGTCATGTCCCGATCCTCCGTGCTGACTCACCCCGCCGCCCTCATCCTCGCGATCGCCCTCGTCCTTCAGGTGTCGTCCGCGGGTGCCGCGGCGACCCCGCTGTGGTCGAGCGCCGTCACTTTCACGAACGTCGTCGCCAGCACCCCGGTGTGGGGCGGTGGGTAACCCGCCAACCCGGCGTACGTCCCTGGCAGCTGTGGGCCTCAGCCGCTCAACTCGAACCACTCCGAGTCGTGGATCGCCGTGAAGCCCGGCACCGAGGATCTTGTCGGCGCCTCGAAGTTCTTCATCTCGAAGTGGAGCACTTTCTACGACTTCCACCTCGGCTCCTACACGATCTTGAATGGCACGCCGGCCGGGAACAACCAGGTGCAGAGTTACGAATGTACGACCGTCGGTACCCAGGACATGCCGCCGTCGTGGACCATGAACACGGACCCGAACGTCGATTTCGACACGCAGGGCCGCGTTTACCAGGTGACCCTACCGTTCAACGCGTATTGGCAGAACATGCATCCGAACGCGGCGGTCATGGTGTCTTACAGCAACGATATGGGCCGGAACTGGATCACGGGGAACGGTGGCAAGGCGCTGGAACAGTCGCCCAACTCGTCGAGCCTCCAGTACGGCCACGTCGAGGACAAACAGTGGATCGCTGTGAACCACATCGTCGGCCACCCATACCAGGACCACGTGTACGCGTTGTGGTCCGTGTTCAATGGCGCGCCGAACGGTGGGTCGGTCGACCTGCGCATCGCGATATCTCGCGATCGCGGCCTGACGTTCTCGCGCTACAGCTCGTTCCCGATGCCGTCAGTGAGCGGCCGGCAGAACCTCTACGTGCAACCCTCGATCGGCGCGAACGGCGACCTCTACATCGCGTTCGCATCGACCGAGAAGGATAAGAAGAGCGGTCAGGTCACGCTGTGGATCGCGAAGTCGACCGACGACGGCCAGACCTTCACGTTCTCGCGCGCTGTCACCGGCGTCGGCTTGATCCCCATGTGCTGCCTCCCGAACACAACGTTCCGTGACGGTATCGTCGAGAGCTTCGCCGCGAGTGCCAACCTCGCCGGGCACCTGTACATGACGTACGAGGACTGGGACGCCGCTGCCGGTCAGTTCGACGTGAGGTTCGTGCAGTCGACCAACGGCGGCGCGACCTGGTCCGCACCCGTCAAGGTGAACGACAACGCGGAGTCGAGCGCGCTCGGCTACACCGACCAGTTCCAGCCTCCGATCGCCGCGGGACCGAACGGCGCGGTGGCCATCGCCTTCTACGATCGTCGCGCGGCGTGCCCAAGCGACCCGAGCGTGCTCGCGGCGGACGTCGGCGAGACGAACTTCTGTATCGACGTGACGCTCCAGGCATACAAGGACACCGGCGCAGGGGCGCAGCCGGTGCGTGCGAACACGCGCATCACCGACTTCACCTGGGATCCGATGAATCCGGGCCAGCATGTGGACGGCATCGGCCAGATGGCGTGCGCCGCGCATCGCGACCCGTGCACGGAGCGCGCGTTCATCGGCGACTACTTCGGGCTGGCGATCTCGGCCGGGAACATCTACGCGCTCTTCGTCTCGACGCATTACCCGTCGACCGTGGTCGCCGACGAAGGCGGTTGGGTCTATTACCAGCAGCAGGTGCTAGCGAAGGTCCCGCGCTCGCAGTACGGCGCGGGTTACTAGAGCGAACGGAGGGGCTCGCTCGCGCGGGCCCCTCCGCGGCTATCGCGTGATCCGGACATAGGCCAGGCCCTTCGCCTCGACGAGCGTTCCGCGCGGCGTCTCGACCATGCGCAGCATCACCGCGCTGCAGCCCGGGCATCGCAGCACCACACCCGGTGCCATCGTGTAGGCCAGGAGGGTACCGACCTCTCCCTCGCGTCCGCACGCGGCGCACTTGCTATCGGCGGCCGTCATGTCCACGCCGAAGAGCTCTTCCAGCATCCCCGCGACGGCGTTCCCGTCCAGCGTCCGCGCGTCGGTCGTCGGTCTTTCCATGCGGCCTCCTCTATTTACCTGATGGGCCGAAGCGCTCCGTACGGATGCGCTGTGCCGGAACCCCGATGCGCACGAGACCGTTTGCGGCGGCCTCCACGAGCGGCGTCGGCCCGCAGATGAAGACGAGCGGCGCGTTGCCGAGTGGCCGGCGGACCTCGGTCAGCATCTGGTCATCGATTCGTCGTGCGTAGCCGGTCCAACCTGGGGGCTGCGATCGCGTGAGCGTGTGGATGACCTCGAGTCCGTCGCCGCGCGCGGCGACGTCGCGCAGCTCGTCGGCGTAGATGATGTCCTCGTGCGTCCGCGAGCTGTAGAGCAGGCGCGTCGGGGGGCGCGGTGCTGTCGCGGCGCGATGGCGGAGCATGGCCATCAGCGGGACGATGCCAGACCCGCCCGCGATCAGGAGGAGCGGTCCGCCGAGCGCGGCGTTCCACACAAAGTAACCGCCGATCGGACCACGGACCTCGATCCGATCGCCGACGACCGCAACGTCATGGAGGAATGGTGAGACCTCACCATCCGTGACGCGTTCGACCGTGACCTCGATCTCGCCTTCGCGCTCGGGCCCGGATGCGATCGAGTAGCTGCGCTGCACGCTGTACCCATCGGCGGCCGTCAGGCGTAGGTCGTAGTGCTGGCCCGGTCGATGCGGCGTCCAGTTCGGCAGGCGCAGCGTGTACGACCGAACGCGCGGCGTTTCCTCGCGGATCTTCGCGATGGTGGCGAGCTGCCAGTCGAGGACGCGCCGCTCGCTAGTCGCCGCTGTAGCGCTCCTCTTTCCACGGGTCGCCGCGGATGTGATAGCCGAGAGACTCCCAGAACCCCGGAGTCTCCTTTTCGGTGATGCGCAGGCCGCGCACCCACTTCGCGCTCTTCCAGAAGTAGAGGTGGGGAACGACGAGCCGCGCTGGACCGCCGTGCTCCGGAGCGAGTGGCGCGCCGTCGTACGCGTACGCGACGAACGCTTGGCCGTTCACGATGTCCGGCAGCCGGAGGTTCGTCGTGTAGCCGCCGTCCGAGTAGGCCGTCGCGAAGCCGCCACGCGGGTCAAGGTCGACCGACTCAAGAAGCGTGTCGATGCTCACGCCGCGCCAGCGCGTGTCCAGCTTCGTCCACTTGGTGACGCATGAGATGTCGACGGTGAAGTCCTGCGCGGGCAGCTTCTGGAACTCCGCCCAAGTCCAAGTGACCTTCTGCTTTACGAGACCTTCGATCGCGAACGACCAGAGTCGCAGATTGGTGATCGGCGTCGGGCCCGCGGACAGGACCGGGAAGTCACGAGCGAGGTACTGGCCGGGCGGGACGCGGTTCGCCGCCGCGCCGCTCGCCCGCGGCTTGCCCTCGAAACCGCGCGTGACAAAGCGCCCCGACATTGCGCGGCGATGCTGCGCGTCTAAGTAGACTCGCGCAAATGGCCCGGATCATCGACCTCCTCGCGGCCGGGCAGACGTTCTCGTTCGAATTCTTTCCACCAAAGGATGAAGACGAGCAGCGCCTGCTCACGCGGACGATCTCTGACCTCCAGCCGCTTCGACCTTCGTTCGTTTCGGTGACCTACCGGGGCGGTCGGATCTCGCGCGAGCGCACGACGCGTGTCGTGATCGACCTGCTGCGCACCACCGACCTGACGCCGATGCCACACCTGACCTGCGTCGCGCACCCGCGCTTCGAGCTCGGCGAGATCATCGGCGGCTTCCGGGCGGCGGGGCTCGAGAACCTGCTCGCGCTCGGCGGCGATCCGCTACCCGCCGAAGAGTCGTACAAGGAGCTGGAATACGCATCGCAATTGGTCGAGCTCGGACGGCGGCTCGGCTTTGACTCGATCGGAGTCGCGGCACACCCCGCAGGTCACCCACGCTCGCCCGATCTCAAGTCCGATCGCTTGCACCTCGCGGAGAAGATGCGCCTCGCGGACTTCGCGATCACGCAGTTCTTCTTCAAGGTGGAGGAGTACGAGCGTCTTCGGGACGAGGTCGCCGCGCTCGGTGTCACCAAGCCGATCCTCGCCGGCATCATGCCGATCACGTCGCTCGTGTCGGTCCAGCGGATGGCCCAGCTATCCGGATACGCGGTCCCCGAAGACATCGTTCGTCGGATCGAGGCCGGCGGCGACGACCGCGAAGAGATCCGTAGGCGCGGGATCGAGGTCGCCACGAAGCTCTGCCGCGACCTGCTCGATCTCGGCGTGCCGGGTCTGCACTTCTACACGCTCAACTTCTCCAAGGCGACGCGCGAGATCTACACCAACCTCGGGTTGGTGAAAACGTAGGAGCCGGCTATGCCTTGGGCGAGGGCGCGAGGCGCTCGGTCAGGGCGGGTATGTCGAGGTCGGGCTCCGGGTAGCGCGGATCCATCTCCTCAAGGGTCTCGATCAGCATCCGCGTGATCGCCCAGTTCCGGTACCACTTCTTATTCGCCGGAACGACATACCAAGGCGCCTTCGGCGTCGAGCAGCGGAACAGCGCGGCGTCGTAGGCGACCTGGTAGTCGGACCACCGGCTGCGCTCCTCAAGATCGTTCGGATTGAACTTCCAGCGCTTGGTCGGGTCGAGGAGGCGCGCGAGAAGCCGCTTTCGCTGCTCCTCGAATGAGATGTGGAGGCAGACCTTCACGATCGTCGTCCCGGACGCGATGACCTCGCGCTCGAAGCGATTGATCTCGTTGTACCGCTTGGACCACACGCTCTCCGGCACGAGGTTCTTCACCCGCACGATGAGCACGTCCTCGTAATGCGAGCGGTTGAAGATCCCGATCTCGCGGACGGCAGGCAGTGCGTTCCTGATTCGCCACAGATAGTCATGACGCCGTTCCTCCTCGGTCGGTGCCTTGAAGCCCGTGATCTTCACGCCCTGGGGGTCGACAGCGCCGATGACGTGGATGATCGTGCCGTCCTTCCCAGATGTGTCCATGCCTTGCAGCACGAGTAGCAGCGAGCGCTTCCCTTCGGCATACAAACGCTCCTGGAGCTGACGGAGCTTCTCCTGGTCCGCCTTCATTTCGCCGCGCGCCGTCTTCTTTCGCACGCCGGGCGTCGCACCGGGGTCGATGTCGGCCAATGTGAGCTGGCCCTTGGTGGGCTTCACGCGCAGGAGATCGCGTACCGAGCGCCGTTTGGCCATGGGGGACAATCTTCATCATGCTCGAGCGCGAGCGCAAATATCGGCTCAGCATCGATGAATCGGCCAGGTTGACCGCGTTCCTCGACCGCGCCGGGACCCTTGTGCGCTCCGAGATCCAGGACAACGTGCGATACGCCGAGCGCAACACACCAGGCAACGGCGTGGACCTCCGGCTGCGGATCGTGGCGGGTCGCCAAGAGCTGACGCTGAAAGGTCCCCGCTTGGAGCGCGGTCCGTCAAAGGTCCGGCAAGAGTGGAGTGTCGTCGTCTCCGGAGACGCCGGATCATTCCTCGAAGCTCTCGGATTTGCGAAGGTGCTGACCTATCGCAAGAGGACCTCGATCTACGCGATCGGTGGGGCGACGGTCTCCATCGATGAGGTCGAAGGCCTCGGACTGTTCTGCGAGATCGAGGCGACCGATGACGACGTCATCGAGGCGGTCGTGCGAGAGCTCGGTCTGCATGCGAGAGCGCTCGAGCAGAGGGGATACGCGCGCTTGGTGAAGGACGCGCGGACGGCCGCTGCGCCGATCCCGTGATCGCGCGCTGACGCAGCTGGCCGCCAATAGCGGAACGTACTGGCTCGCCGCGGCGCGGCCTGGCGCCCGGCCGCACCTCGAACCGCTGTCGGCGGTTCGGCGACGCGCCCAAGGTGAAGCAACGAGCCGCTAGACGATCTTGATCTCGGGGCGGAGGTCGCGACGTAGGATCGCCGACAGCCGATCGATCTCTGCCGCGACCATGCTTCGCGGCGGCTTGCCGGACTCTTTGAACCAGTCAACGCGCACGCGATCGCCGTCGACCTCCCACGTTCCTTTCACGCTGCCACCGGCGACGACGATCGGCGCGATCCAACCGGCTTGCCTGCTGACAGCGGTGCGGCGCTTCGCCGGAATGATGTGGCCGTCCTCGGTGCCCGGACCAAGGACGTACTGGTCGAAACCCGGCAGTAAGCGCACCGCCATGGTCGGCTTCGACGACGCGAGCTCGTCGAGATCCTTCGCCAGCACGTATCTGCGTTCGCCGTCGACCTCGATCTCGGTGATCCGCTCGCCAAGCGCCTTGAACCAGATCCGGATCTGTCGCGCGCTGACCCTGCCGCGGCTCAGCCAGTTCCGGAAGTTGTCGATCGTCGCCGGCCCGTACGCGCCGAGATAGCCGACGATCACGATCGGCGCCGCCTCCTCTGGCTCCGGTACGCCGACCCAGCGCGAGCTCGCGGCGGTCGGGAGCACGAAGGTCACGCGCGTGCCCCGGTTCGGACCGAAGACCAGGTCTCCCTGCCACGCGAGCGGCTTCAGCAGCGTTCCCCATCCGGACCGGAGCGCATCGCCGATGTGACCCAGTCCTCGCTTCGCGACGACCGCGGCGATCAGCTCGTCTCGCGTGAGCGTCTTGCCATCGAGAGCCTCGCGGACCGCGGGGCGAAACGCATCCCAGTGCTTGGTGGTCATGCCGAAGTAGCGCTCCCAGCTGGGCAGCTCCCACGAGCGCCCCGACGCCATGAGCGAGAGAATTGCGCCGCCGTCCGCAGGCGTGAGCAAGTGCAAGGTGCCGCGCATCGCCCACGTCTTGATCAGCCGGCCTTCGCTGAGCGCGCGCGCGACCTCGCCGCGCCTTGATGACTGGCGCCGGACGCGGATGGCGAGCTCGGCCGACGATGCCACCTGCGCTTGGACACCGCAGAGCCGCCGCACGACCTCCGGCACGGACGGCTTTCCGATCGGCTCGAGGAGTTGTCGGCGCATGCGCCACGCCAGGACCTGGGGCCAGGTGAACCGTGCGGTCATCGCGGAGAATTGTCGGAGATGGCTACGACCGAACGCGCCGTAGGACTCTGGCCTCGCCTGGTCTACGCGGATCTGAAGGACACGGTGCACGCGGTCCACATGTGGACTCAGGTCGTGGGCAAGATCCGTCTGGCCATGACGCCACTGGTGAACCACTGGTGGAACTCGACGCTCATGGTCACGCCCCGGGGCCTCACGACAACGCTCACACCCGCGGGGAACGAGGCGTTCCAGATCGACTTCGACTTCGTCGACCATGAGCTCGTCATCGTCACCAGCCGCGGGGGCCGCAAGGCGATCCCGCTGGGTCCGATGTCGATCGCGCACTTCTATCAGCAGGTCCTCGAGACGCTTGCTGCGCTGGGCGTGCCCGACCCCCGCATCATGCCCGTCCCCGTCGAGGTCGCGCCCAACGTCCCCTTCCGGGACGACATCGAGGTCCGCCCCTATGACCGCGACGTCGTGCGACGGCTCTTGACCGCCCTCATCAGCACGCAGCTCGTCTTCGACCGCTTCCGGGCGGACTTCCTCGGCAAGGCCAGTCCGGTGCAGTTCTTCTGGGGTGGGTTCGATCTCGCGAGCGCGCGATTCTCCGGTCGGCGCGGGCCCGCCTATGCGGGTGGGAGCGCGCCGAACGTGCACATCCACGTCATGCACGAGGCCTACTCACATGAGCTGATCGCCGCCGGCTTCTGGCTTGGCAGCGAGGAGCTCCCGCAGGCCGAGTTCTATTCCTACGCGATGCCGCCGCCGGCCGGTCTTGCCGATGCGACGATCCGACCTGACTCGGCGCAGTGGATCGCGGCACGCGGCGAATTCATCCTGCCGTATGACGCAGTGCGAACAGCGCCCGATCCCGCCGGAACGCTCATGAGCTTCCTTGAGAGCACGTACGACGTTTCCGCGGATCTCGGCAAGTGGGACCGGACCCTCCTCGAAGAGCGTCCACGCTGCAACTGTGTCGGCGTGCCCTGACGTCATGTACCGCTGGATCGTCTTCTTGCACATCGCAAGTGTGTTGGGGCTGCTGTTGGTCCATCCCGTCACGGTCGCGTTCCATCTCAAAGAGGAGCGCAAACGACACACGCATCCGCGAGCTGCTCGAGGTCTCCGAACGCGCCAGCGTCCTTCGGTGGGTCTTCTTCGGGCCCACGCTGGTGACCGGGGTCGTGCTCGGCTTCATGGGTTCTTTCTGGGGCAGCTTCTGGATCTGGTCGGCGCTGGTGGCCTTCGTCGCGATCGCCGTGGTGATGAACCTCTACGGGGGCCGCACCATCGACCGCATCGCCGGCACGCGCGACGATGCGGAGATGGAGCGCCTGCTCACGCGCTTCCGCCCCGGCACCCTCGCCGTCACGGGCCCGGGCGGCCTGCTCCCGATCCTGTTCCTGATGTTGTTCAAGCCGACGCTGTAGGCATCCCCACGCGACGGCGCGGCTCAGGCTGGGGTGACTTGCTCTGCGTTTTCCTTGTTGCGCCGCGGGTCCATGGCCTTCTCGTAGGTCACCTTTTGACCCTCGGTCAGCGAGTCGAACGCGTCGCCGGCCACTTTTGAGCGATGGAAGAAGATCTCGCTCCCATCCGCCTGTGTGATGAAACCGAATCCGCGGTCGCCGACGATTCTCTTGATCGTGCCTTCTGCCACTTACGTTCTCCGATCGATGTGCGGTTGGTCCGGCCATCAATCTACGTTCTGACGACTTCCGAGCACAAATAGGCAGGGTAGAGTCCGCTGGTGGGCTTCGAGGTCAGCGGTGTGGCATACGACCGTTTCATGGGCAAGTATTCGGCCCGGCTCGCGCCCCAACTGGCGGACTTTGCCGGGGTGCGTGCGGGGCAACAGGTGATCGACGTCGGCAGCGGGCCGGGTGCGCTCACGCGCGAGCTGGTCGATCGCCTCGGCGGAGCGAGTGTGTTCGCGGTCGATCCGTCCAAGACGTTCGTCGCGGCAATTCGCGAGCGCTTTCCTACCGTCGAGGTAAGGCTCGCCGCCGCGGAGCACCTGCCGTTCCCAGACGAGACCTTCGACGCGGCGCTCGCCCAGCTGGTCGTCCACTTCATGTCGGATCCCGTCGCGGGGTTGCGGGAGATGGCGCGCGTGGTCCGGCACGACGGTGTCGTCGCGGCGTGCGTGTGGGACCACGCCACTGGGGGTGGGCCGCTCAGCGTTTTCTGGCAGGCGGCGCATGAGCTGGACCCCGGTGTAGCGGACGAGTCGAACCGGGCTGGCGCCCGCGCTGGCCACCTCGCCGAGCTGTTCGTCGAAGCTGGGCTTCGCGACGTGGAACAGACCACGCTCGTGTCGACCGTGACTCACGCGACTTTTGACGAATGGTGGGAGCCCTTCACCCTCGGCGTCGGTCCCGCTGGAGCCTACGTCGCCCGGCTCGACGCGAAACGCCGCGCGGAGCTGCGCGAGCGCTGCCGGGACCTGCTCCCTAAAGCGCCTTTCGAGGTGGTGGCTCGGGCGTGGACAGCGCGCGGCATCGCCTAACGGCGAGAAGAAATCGGATCTGTTGGGGGAGAGAGGATTCGAACCTCTGATTGGCTGATCCAGAATCACGCCAGGCCAAAATTCCGGCCGACACGCGAGTTCTGGCACGAATTGAAGAAACCCGGGGAGCGGGGCCAGTCCTTTTCCAGTGAATCAGGTGAGCTTCCCACAGAAACCCAGCATGCAATCGCGCCGGCATCCTCGTTCGTCCACGGCTGCCGCATCGCTGCCGCTGCGGACTGCGCGAGTACGATGTCCGGCCGTGCGAGAGGACCGCGCAGGCACCTGCCAACGACGCCCGATGTTGCTGCGCAACCTGTCGCGATGACGCCCGCCGTCGATCTTGCTGGCACCTTCGTGTTTGCGCTCAGCGGTGCGGTTGCGGGCGTTCGTCGCGAACTCGATCTCTTCGGCGTCGTCGTGGTCGCGCTCGCGGCAGGTATCGCGGGCGGGATCTTGCGTGATGTGCTTCTTGACCAGAGTCCCCCGATTGCGCTTGGCGATTGGCGGTTCGTCGCGGCCTGCGTCCTCGCGAGCGTCGTCGTCCTCGTCTGGCATCGGGGGCTCGGCCGCGCGGCCGGCGTCGTCGTCGTGTTCGACGCGGCCGGCCTCGCACTCTTCGCCGTAACCGGGACCCTGCGAGCGCTGACGCTGTCGGTCGAACCGGTGGGGGCGATCGTCGTGGGCGTCCTCACGGGGATCGGTGGTGGCATCGCACGCGACCTCCTTGTGGGCGAGATCCCTTTCGTCTTGCAGCGGGACGTGTACGCCCTCGCGGCGCTCGCCGGCTCGGTCACCATGGCCGTGGGTTACGAGCTCGCCCTTCCCCTCGGCCTCGTGGCCCCATCCGCCGCGATCATCTGTTTCGTCACGAGAGTGATCGCGTGGCGTCGCGGCTGGAATCTCCAGCGCGTGCGCGCGGACTAACCGTCGCGCGGTGCGCAGCCGTCGTTCAGAGTCCGCGGG